>JAEXTR010000333.1 GCA_023406915.1 Bacteroidota bacterium | reverse complement strand
ATTGAGATGGTACACACCTGAAGACATGGCGGAGTCAATATACATCTTTGTAACATCAGGGTTGTTGAAGGCGATATCATCCTCACAAAGGAACAGGTGTTCAGCACCTGTGCGCATCATGATTGTCAGTGCCTCGTTCTTGGACTTTGCCACACCCATATTTCTCATATGGAAGTTAATATCAGAAACCCTGTTGCCATATACATTTTCATCTTCATACGGCTTACCGTCAACAATGATATGCACGTAATCAGCAGCAGGCAGCGTATCCATGCATCTGCGGAATAATTCCTGACGGTTGCAGGTGATGATGCCAATCGCAATTTTAATCATATAACGGATGACTCCTGTGATCGTGTCTGCAAACGGGCAAGCTGCCGCAGCAACAATCCTTCCTTATCTCTGTTCTTATACCTGGTACATATTTCAGCAGCCTGGTCAAACGCCCCCTGTTCTTCAAAGTACAGGGATAACAGCCAGGCGTAAAACAAACGGGAAGGATACAATGTTCTCGGATGAATCCTTGCCATAAGTCTGAAAAAGCCGACATACAAAATATGAGGAAGTTTCATAAAAAACATCCATTCTTTTTTCAGCGCCTCTAGCTCAGCGGTGCTCAGTGACTGCAAAAACCTGCGTACATATTTCTCTTTAATGGTATACGTCTCATTGGCAGTCAGCTCACGGTTCTGATATTCCTTGTTGGCATCTTCAGGAGAACGGAAGTAAGAACCCAGCACACCATCAATCCTGATCATACTACTGATCTCAGCAACTTTCATAGCAAAATCATAATCACCAGCGACCTCATATTTATCATCAAACCAGAGTTGATGCTCATGATGAAAGGAGGCCCGCCACATGGATTGGGGTCCTGGCAGGTAGCCGGTAAAAAGTCCTATCCGGCTGTAGTCTCTCCGGAAAAATGTTTCCCTTGCCAGCACAGACTCAAAGTGAATATTCTCTTCGGGGGTGATATACTGATCAGCGTACACCATACCAGCTTCGGGATGTTGTTCAAGCGTATCAGCAAGGATACGAAGGGCATCAGGATGGAGACGGTCATCTGTATTGGAGTTAGTGATATACATGCCGGTTGCAGACGCAATGCCGCGGTTCCAGGCTTTGTAAATGGTTTCCCGCTCTTCAGTTTTGATGTATCTGATGCGGGGGTCATCTTTCATAAACTCACGTATAATGGTATCTTCATCCTGGGGTGATCCACTATTGATAATCACTATCTCAAGCCTGTCCCCCAAGGTCTGTTTTTGAAGGTCCTCAAGCTTTCCACGGATAAACTTTTCAGACTTATAGGTTGAGACAATTGCGGATACCAGAGGTGTCATACCTGTTTTCCCGGGAAAAGTGCAAAAGCAATACGCTTTGTGTAATGAATAAACTCACGACTATTAAATATCAGTACAAATCCTGCTAAAAGCATTGAAACCTGCACTGGAGTAACGTCCCCCCACAACACGAGAAAGACACTAGTTATCAATGCTGTAATTAAAACCAGCAACTTCATGGCACCGGATTTAGTTAGGTATCCCCTCACAGAGATAGCACTTAAATTCCTCACATATAGCAACATTACCAGATTTGTTACAACGATGGCAGTTGCAAAACCGAGCAATCCTAGAATACTGTTAAAGAAGGTAAAACCTGCAACGAGCATGCTGAGCATAATGATCAAACCTATAAGTTGCAAAACACCGAGGAACAGTGCCCTCTTTATTCCCAATAAAAAAATAAAGAGCGAAAAGCCAAAGTTATTGACAGATTCTGGTATCGCCAGAATCAAAAACAATATGAACGCTTCAGGGAAACCAAAGTAATACTGGATTATGAGGGCAACCACCGCTGCACCAATCCCAAATACTGCATTGGAATACACAACACCGAACCTTGAATTTTGAGCAGCATTTTGCTCAAGGAAAACCTTGTACTCACGGTCAGTCTCAAGTATTGATGCCTTGGGCAGCAATATCCTGAAGGAAAAATAAAAAAGCTGTGATGCTGCAGTTGAAAATCGCCTTGCTATTTCGTAATAAGATACGACACCTGCACCTTGGTAGCTTCCGATTACATATTTAATCAGTGGGTCAAACATCGCTCCAACCATACTCGTGAACTGCACGGACATACTATAATTGAACATTGATTTTATTAAAGCAATGCGTACATTCGATACTTTTAATGTGAAGTCAGGAAAAGAGGTAAACATTCTCCATAAATAGATAGAAGCATAGAGAACACCTGAAAAAGCATAGAGAATAGAGAGCATCAGAAGACTTGATGATTGGAGATATACTATTATTGATGCAATCAGCATCATGAAGTGATAAATAATACTGATTTTACTGGGCGTAACAAAATTATTCATTCCTTCAAGAGTTGCCTGAAAAGCAATACTTATGTACTTAAAATAGAAACTTACCCCTAAAAAGAGAAGTATCATCATCCCTTCATTACTCATTGATTCTGGCACAAGTGTTTCATCAGCCACATAAACAAAAGACCCAGTAATAATCGCAACTACTACAATTAAGAATCCGAGTGCAGAGAGAAAGAACAAACTTGTTGAGACAAGAGAATTATTCAGTCTACCTGTTTTATGGAAATCCTCAGCAAGGAATCGTACCATAGAAGTACTTAATCCAAAATCCAGTATAGAGCCAAATCCCCAAATACTGAATAGAAGAATCCAAACGCCGAACAGATCAGTACCAAAGGTAAGCAGATTTAGTTTAAGCGTTATAAAGGAAACAATCATTGCAGTACCATATTGCACTGCCGACCAGAGCGAATTTTTGTTGTCAGCGGAGATCAAGGTATTTTCTATTTAGCATTTTCGTGTGTGCGAACATCATACCCGTAAGTAGTCCCCACAAAACTGATCCTAATCCCCATAACCAGGCATCAGAGAAAAGCAGTGAAAGAATAATATATACTTGCAAAAAAGCAAAAATAATTGCGAAAGAGACCTCTTCCTTTGTTACAGCAAGCCGTATAGCCCCGAACGCCATTTTTAAAATACTTGTTATATAAACCAAAAACGCAATAAATCCAATGATCCCAGCCTCGATAAGCACGGTATAATATCCAACATGCGGGGTAAGAGTTTTCACATAACGATTGTAAAGGATGTCCGGTAACTGAGAATACTGTTCGGAGGTGAAGGGAAAACCATAGATACCAATACCTATTACTGGATGAGCCTTAAATGCCTCCCAACCAATTTGCCAGATAAAAAATCGTGTCAACAGCGAGTTTGATGTCACACCCTGTTCGACTAACTCTTTCTGGTCAATTTCAGTAGTACTCTCAACACGCTTGAAGACATCAAGACCAATGGAATTTAAAACTCCTGCAAGAAGCACAGCTACAATTAAAACGGTAAGAACTCCCAATACCAGGTTTCTTCGTTTAACAAGTACAATATCCCCCCTCCGGATCATATAGATCACTAAAAGAAACAACACAATCAGTAGGTTCAGCATCGGATTTCTTGTTTGTGTCAAGAATAGCCCGACAACAAGAACCGAAAGTGTTAGAATAATTGGTACCCTCCCCCCCTTCTCACCGTAGATCAAGTACATTAAACTGATAAAAATCGCGATTGCTGCGTAATCGCCAAACATTATACCACTGAAACCAAATGTCCTTCCATATCCTTTACCCAGTACCTGATAGACTAGATATACTGTATTGATTACATTGATTGTGAAATAGGCGAAAATAATTCTTTTTAAGGCTGCGTAATCTTCCACATGCTTAAAGACAACAAACTGAATGCCCCAAAAGAGAAGGAGATTGCTCAACATGAGCAAACTCATTCCTGGTGAAACAGCGTTTATAAAGGATGGTAACACAGAGATAAAGAAAAGCAAGAACACAGCTTTGAGAGGGAATAGCTGATTTTCAACTGTTGCATCCCTATGTGTGAGCCAGTATGATATTATAACCTGAATTGTAAGGATATTAGACAGCTTTATCAGATAAAAAAGATTGATATCGAGAAAGAGCGAAAAAACGAGCACTGTAAGTGATATCCTGAAACTGAATGTCATTACTGCAATCAGTGGGATTGAGAAAGCCAGCCCGTAAATTAATCCCCCTGAAGGTAATTGGGTAAGAAAGTATAGGACAAAAACAGCAAGCAGTACTCCAAACCCATACATCCTCCACGGCCTCGGTATAAGCTTTTCTGCCTCAGATACCATCAAGGATCAATCCTGGGATTTTTATTCCTTCGTGAAAAAATCCGGAGCTCTCGTTGAAGTTCCTTAAGTTTAGGATTTGAAGAGTGCTTGAATACTTCATTAACGATCAGGAAGAAAATAACCGTAAAAAGAACGAAAAAAGTGATCCCAGCAGACATGAATACTCTTTTAGGATAAATCCTTTTTTCTGGAGGCGTAGCTTGATCCAATACCTGAAAGATCGGTGTATCCTTTTGTTCCTCAAATCTGGCTTGTTCATAAAGTGGTAGCACAAATTCCAACATTGTGGTCATTATTTTCACATTGCGATAGAGCCGGAAATACTCCATCGCTTTCTCAGGAATACCACTAAAAGCCAGAAGGACACTTTCACTGGTACCTCCTTTCTTAATTGAACGGATTTTCTCTTTAAGTGCGGTAACACCGGCCTCCAAATCTTTTGCAGCAACTGATTCAGCACCAGATATTTTTTGAATAACTTCTAATTCTGTTTGCTTTCGGGCGAGCTCAGCATCCAGATTTGCAAATGCTTCAATACTAGCCTTAACTTGCTGCTCTGCCTCAAACACTCCAGTATTTTTTTGAAAAATTAAAAGAGAGTCCTCAGCAAGTCGGAGACTACTTTTGATCTCTGAATACCTTTCTTCAAGAAAAAGACGATTCTCTCTTGACTTTTTTACATTCAAGTCAATGACACTTTCATTCAGAATTGATACAATATAGTTCGTCATATCTGCAGCCTTTTGAGGTGTACTTGCACGAACAGCAATTGTATAAGAGACTTTATCCTCATCATTGACATTCACTTTGGAGCGTAGTGTCTTTACAGCCTTTTCCATACTACTATCAACACCATACTCCATTTGCAAGTCAAACTTCTTTATAACTTTTTCCAATGAACTTCTACTATACACGAAAGCAGTATAAAGGTCCATTTCTGACTGCGAACCTCCACTGCCTAATCCAAACGGCAAACTGGAAATACTTTTAAACAGAGAACTCATTCCCGCCAGACTCTTTGATTCAGACGGGATTATTGTTGCTACTGCTTCGTACTCCTCATCTACAAAAAAATAAATCATTGAGTAGGAAGCTACCATCACAATACATGCGAGGATGAACAAAAAAGCTTTTCGTTTGAAGATGAAAAGTAAATAGTCAATGAATTGCAAACTACGGTCTTCGACCATTAATCACTCTAATCTTTCTTAAATAATAACTAAATGTAATACTATTTATTCTGAAAATAAATGGAATAGACGGAGGTTTGGCATTGAACACTTATTGAGGTTTGATTGCTTGTTGGTTCGTAAATAGAGAATCAGCTTCAATTCTGAAATTGAAGCTCTTGCAAATCCTTGTTCAATGCAAATGACAAGTCAGGGAGTTCCCCCACTTTGATTGTGGTTTCCCAGTGTACTGATTATCCCTACTATTTTCCTAACATAATCACTCCAGGTAAAATCCTTCACTGCATCATGAGCATTTAAGCACATCATTTCGTATTCATCAGTCGTAAAAACCTTCTCTATTTTTTCCTCCAGTATTGCTGGTTTATTCTCACAATATTCACCAAAATTAAGGTTCAATCCAAATGTCTCTGAAAACTCATCGTATAATGAGGTAATTACTGGAGTGTAAAAATACATGGCTTCAATCATCGACGAAAATCCGCTCCACATAGGAGTAGTGTTAACTAACAGTTTAGCATCTTTTAAGAGTGAGTAATATTTTTGTCTGCCATCAAAATCACTTTTATCTAAATAACCATGGCAGGTCACCCCAGACGGCAGACTCTTGAACATTGACGAATCCATAGCAACAATATCCAATTGAATTTCTGGCATTTTAATCTTCAATAGGGAAAATGCTTCGATCAGACATTCAGCTCCTTGAATATAATGTGGACCACCAATAAAAAGTATATTCCGTGAGGCTCGTTTTTGAGTAATTATCTCCTGCGACGGGGGATCGATTACACAATTAATCACATTACCCAGGTAGGCAACGTTTGTTTTGGGGAATCTCTCTCTTAAAATCTCAGCAACTGCAGGATACAATGATATAACTGTATCTGCATTCCGTACCATGGCCTCTTCTCTCTCTATGCTCTTTCGCTCAAGTGAGTCAGGTGCTCTTTTAAGAAACTGTTGGATATAGATCTCATAGGTTCTGTCACAAAAAAGTACACTGGGTTTTGAACTAATACCAAGAGCTGAGAAACTATATGTTAAGAATAATTCAGCATCTGATCCCTTGAATTTCCTAACAGCCTGCCAGACTCTTAGCTTAACATCATAGTAATGGAGTAATGATCTAAAGTAGGAATAGGAGGTCATCGGATGAAACCTTCGCACTATCCTGTCTACAAACAGGTTATATACTTTCTCAGGAATTCGTCTTGGATACAAATTCACTCTATTAACCTTTAACCCCTGCGATTGAAGAGTTTCGGTTAACAAGAAGGGGACATTCGACCATGTACTAATCTTTGATGAATCGCCATTTGTATAAACGGTTACTTCTCGAATCATCTTCATAAGAAATCATTCCTCCAAGAATTTTATCTTCGTCAATTTGAGTTCTCGAAATTTTCTGTTTTCTGGAGCAAAATGAATACATCATTGTAATCAATTCTGACAAATGATATACTCTCCATTGAAGTCACTTTAGCTTCCTAATAGGTCGTAAATCTAAACACTAGTGAAAGCCATTCCAAATATATACAGATACTCCATAATCACCTACCATTGAGATCCTTTGAAAGATTATACTAGAGATTATAATTGTCTTATTTATAAACCCTGGCGAATGCTGCTGTTGTTAGTTTCAAGAAAACCAGAGACCTTTTTTGAGACCTAACGGCGTATTGCAA
Source organism: Bacteroidota bacterium (assembly GCA_023406915.1). Lineage (GTDB taxonomy): Bacteria > Bacteroidota > Ignavibacteria > Ignavibacteriales > Ignavibacteriaceae > JAEXTR01. Next base: position 817 of record JAEXTR010000333.1, on the reverse strand, counting down.
ATCAAAGAGAACAGTTCACCTCCATTCAGGAATTTTCGTGGGTTTCAAATTTGTACTAAATTTGAAGTATGGCATCGATAAAAAAAATAATGGCACTGAAAGATCGATTGAGAGAAGCCATCACTACTCTCAATTCGCTTAAATATAAATTCATTATTAAGCTCCTCTACCCACAAGTTCGGTGGGGGGAAAATATTCGGGTTTATGGGAAGTTATTCATTGACATTCGTATGAATGGCATAGTTATAATTGAGGATAATGTGATTTTCCGTTCCCACACTAGATACAACTTTGCCGGAATTTTCAAACCTGTCTCTATTTGTGTACTTGATAATGCAACCCTGACAATTGGATCCGGAAGCGGTCTTTCAGGAACTTCGATTTGTGTGTATAAATCCGTAACTATTGGGAAATACTGTAATTTTGGTGTTAACACTGCTGTATGGGATACAGATTTTCATCCACTCGATTATCTGGAAAGAAGAGTGCACAATATCGAAAAAATCCGATCCAAGCCGGTAATTATTGGTGATGATGTCTTTATTGGTGCGAATTCAATCATCATGAAAGGAGTATCCATCGGAAACCGAGCTGTTATTGGTGCCGGATCAGTTGTAACAAAGAGCATTCCGGAGGATGAAATCTGGGGAGGTAACCCGATCGCATGTATTAAAAGGAAAGTGGACCATGTACCTTAGTGTGACAGGTTTACCGGTTTTATTTTAGGGAATAATGACGCCATAGAGTAATTACGAACTGGTAAAATCAAGAGGCAAAAATCAAGAAATAGTTAGATTCTTGAGCTATTACTTCATTC
>JAEXTR010000220.1 GCA_023406915.1 Bacteroidota bacterium | reverse complement strand
TTGGTGCTTCTATCGACTGTTATCACTCCCCTGACACCAGATTGAATAATGGACCCCTTGCTCCTGCAATCTGGTGGTTACGGGGTTGCAAAAAAGGGTGAGGGTGCAGATAAGTTGAGGTAAGTAGAAAATAGCTGAGAGAGTTAAAAATTTGGTTTCGGGGTAGTACCAGCGTGGTTGTTTTGTAGTAAATGATAAAAGCAGAATTTGCTGTAGGTGTCTTGATTTACGTATAGAATCAATTAATTTAGATATTATGAGAAAATGGATTATCTACTCATTATTAACCAAGAATAGGATGGTTTTAAGTGGAAGTCATGATTATAATCCTAATAGGTATAATGGTTTCAGTAATATTGATAATTTACAGAAACTCGGAAACGCCAAAAACTCATCACAATAACAAACCTCAATCAGGTGCAGAAATACACCCAAAGAAAATTCCAAACCCACTTCAAAAAAACGAAAGCCCTAAAAAGACTGAAGAGTACCCAGAAGTGAGAGTAGAGAGTCATATAAAAAAGTTTAAACCAATTAGACCGAGTAAAAATGGGGGGTGGATAATAAATCCTGACGCGTCATTCGAACTAACATTAAATGCTTCGTATGATCTAGCAAGTCATATTAGAGATATTCTTGATGATGATCGATTCGATAGTTTTGCGAAAGCCGATATGTTGACGGCGATATTATCTGAGCACAACATAACTTGCAGTGAAGTAGAATTGTATAAGCAGAAGTATAGAGGAATTTATCTCTCAAAGCTTGAGGAATTAAAACATAATTCTACTGATTGGCAAAACGCTTTTGATTTAGATCGGAAAGATATTCTCGACGGTTTTCGAGAAATAGCACTAAGTTTAGTCTATGAGAAAGCGGAGTGTGATTTAGTAAGCTTGTTTGAGTGTGAACCATCAGATTTTTTAATTGATGATGAGTTGATTAAAGAATATGGATTTGAAAACATCAAGCTATATGTTCGATATGCTGACAAAATGGATAAGATTCATGTAATTTCAAGTAATCATTACAATCGTTCCAGATTCGAGAAACTGGTTGAGCTTAAACTAGCTGAACGAGGTCACTCAATTTCAAGAACAGAAGTCTTAGGTCTACTGACTTTAAAAGAACTTAATGCATTGGCTGGGAATCCAGTAAAATCATTTAGGCGTAAGAAAGAAGCCATTAACTTCATTGAGGGTATGCCAAATATTGATAAGGAGATTGGCAAGCTAGTTGCCTTACGTGAGTTATTTAGATTGTTACCATTACCAGAAAAATATAGTTCGATTGACTTAGATAGTCTCGCTGAGTCTTGGAGCTATACATACAATGTTGCCTCCTTACTAGTATCTACTTTTCGTAACTCTTTTTATTGCTATGAAAGGTTATCTGCAAGTAAAGCCGTAACAGCTTTTCAAGTTGAAAGGACAAGCTTTCATGACTGTCCAAGATCTTTAGAAACGGATATGAGAATTTATCCTAGAACTGAGGCTCCAAATGTACCATTTCATATTGGTTGTAAGTGTTCAATAAGCCCAATATATGATGATGAAATAAACATTACCCAACGTGGGACTTTATAAATAGTCAATCATCCTGTGAAATCTAGTTTTGATTTCTTCTGATAAGCTTTAGTGTGACGGGAGATCAGCTGTAACATTATTAATATATTGGCTTTTGTCTTGCCATAAATGATTTGAACTAGGTATTAAAATTCTTACCGGAGCTCATAGTATTTTCCCAAATGATCATACTTTCCTACGTAGGAAAATAACTGGTTTTAGGAAAATACCGGACTAACCCACCTTCACTTCCCCGGTTATACCGATAGCCCCCACAAAGTCTGCATCATGGGAGACAACCATCATCGTGCCGGAGTAAGCATTCAGGGCATCGGTCAGCTCAAGGATGCTCTTGAGGTCAAGGTTATTGGTTGGTTCATCTAGCAGGAGAAGCTCAGGGGCGCTGTCTGCAGCCAACAGACACGCAAGTCCCGCACGCATTCTTTCACCACCACTGAGGACACTGACGATCTTGGTGACCTCATCCCCCCAGAAGAGAAATCTGCCCAGGCGGATACGCAGTTCATGCTCGGGTGTATCAGGGGACGCAAGCCGCAGGTTATCAAGCAATGACAAATCATCACGCAGCAGTGATACCTGCTGATCCAATATACCAATGCGTGCGACACCGATGTATAGTGCACCATGTGCCGGACTGAGTTCACCCAATACTGCCCTGAAGAGTGTAGTCTTCCCGGTTCCGTTCCCGCCGGTAACCAGCACACGCTCTGCACCATTGATAATAAAGGAAAGGTCTTCCATCCATAACATCTTTTTTCCATCCCAGCTGAAATTGATTCCATCCGCTTTAACAACCGTCTTGCCTCGCGGAACGAATGACTCATCCATATCAATCCGCAGGGGTGGACCTGTCACAACTTTTCCTTTTGCATCATTCAGGTGTTGTCTGGCATGTTCGATTTTCTTACTGTGAATTTCCTTTATATTGCTAAGGGTTTTTTCTCCCTGCCCCTTCTTGGCATTCAACACAATTTTAGGAATGCCGCTTTCAGCAGAGTTCTTTGTAGCAGTTCTGATTCGTTTCTGTTGACGGGAAAGAACGGTTCGCTGCTCCCTGATACTCTTTTTTAAGGTTGTTTCAGCGCTTTTTACTACCCGCTGTGCAGCTTCGGTTTCTTGTTGTTTACAAGAAACATAAAAATCGTAGTCCCCACCATAAGCCTTTAATCCATTTTGGGAGAGTTCAAGAGTTCTGTTCATCTGCCGCAGCAATGAACGGTCATGGCTGATGACGATGATGCCTTTATCCCATTCTTCGATGAAACCGGCAACGATCTTTCTGCCGCCTGCATCAAGATGATTGGTAGGTTCATCAAGTATGATCAGATCAGGCTTTTGTGTCAGCAATGATGCCAGGAGACATCGCACCACTTCACCACCACTAAGGGTCTCGCTCCTTCTCTCGGGAGTAAGGTAACCTATCCCCATCTGCTCAAGTGCTGAGGAAAGTCGATCACCAACTTCCCAGTCATTATCCAGTGTCAGCAGATCAGTTTCATTTCCACTCCCTGAAAGAATACGCTGCAGAGCGAGGTACTTTTCCCTGAGCGGGAAGAAGTCAATCAGAAATCGTTTATCACGGATATTGCTCTGCTGAGGAAAGTAGGCAACTACGCCGCTGCCAGAAACCTGACCGGCAGACGGGGGAAGCAACCCGGCAACAATTTTCATGAGCGTGGATTTCCCGGAACCGTTATCACCAACAAGACCGGTTTTTACATAAGCGAATGTGCAGGAAATATCCTGAAAAAGAGGTGTGCCGTCAGGCAGTATGTACGATACAGAATGGAGTGAAATCACAGACATATAAATTCCTATTGCATTCAAAGAATACACGCCGCTCCCTGTGAGCAGGCATGATAACGGGGACAGGAATTTATATCTTCATTCGTTCACCAATTTGAAAAGTTACAGTACAAAAATAAGGAAATAGAGGAAAAGTTGAAAACAGGTGCCGTCCCGGTTCTACATCCGGGACGGCGATGGTATCGATTATTAATCACTTCCCGGCAGCTGACTTTGCCTCAACAACGGCGATCGCCGTCATGTTGACAATATCATCCACTGAGGAGCCGCGCTGAAGTACATGCACCGGCTTTTTGGTTCCCATCAGGATGGGTCCAATAACAGTTGCATCAGTCAGGCGTTGAATGAGTTTGTAGGAGATGTTTCCGGCTGCAAGGTTTGGGAAGACGAGCACATTAGCGCCCCCCTTCAGATCACTGAATGGGAATACAGAATCAATGATCTCCGGAACCACTGCGGTGTCTGCCTGCATTTCGCCATCAATGATGATATCGGGACGACGGGTCTTCACGATCTGTGTAGCCTGCCGTACCTTGTCTGTCTCTTCATTGCGGACACTGCCAAAGTTGCTGAACGACAGCATCGCAACTTTCGGTACAAAGTCAAAATCCTTTACCGTGTCTGCTGCACTGATAGCAATCTGTGCAAGTTCCTCAGCATTCGGATTGATGTTAACCGTGGTATCGGCAAAGAAATAAACTTTTGATTTAATCATCACAACATACAGACCTGATACTACCTTGAGTCCATCTTTAATACCCACGCACTCCAGTGCCGGTCTGATGGTATCAGGGTAGTGGGAGGTGAGGCCGCTGATCATCGTATCTGCATGACCCATGTGGATCATCATTGCGCCATAGTAGTTATAATCGCTGCGGAGCCGCTTCTTTGCAGTCTGCATCGTCATACCTTTACGGCTGCGGAG
>JAEXTR010000111.1 GCA_023406915.1 Bacteroidota bacterium | reverse complement strand
GGAAAAATCTGGTATACTGAAACAGTCAAGTGTCCGATAGTTGAACAGGGAGAAGTAAGACTGGTTATCACAGTAATCCGGGATATCACTGCTAAAAAGTTCTCTGAACTTGCCCTTCAGGAAAGCGAAGACAAATTCAGGGCATTGATTGAAGCAACCCCAGACCTCATCTGCTACAAAGACGAACAAGGAAGGTGGATGCAGGCAAACCAGAGCCTGTTACGCTTACTTTCACTTGAAACAATCAGCTTTTACAAAAAAACTGATGATGAAATTGCACAGATGGCTGATGCTGACTTTGACAGCTTCTTCAGAAGGGCGCTCATCACAGATTCACAGGCATGGGACAGCGGTCAGATGATGCAGTATCAGGAGGAGGTAAGTGACATAACCGGCACAAAGCACTTTTTTGATGTCATCAAGATACCGCTCTACAATAGTGATACATCACGAAAAGGACTTGTTGTGTTCAGCAGGGATATCACCCGATACAAGCAGATCGAGGTTTCCCTGCGTGAAGCTGTGAATAAGGCTGAGGAAATGAATCGCGTAAAGAGCATCTTCTTCAGCAACATGAGTCATGAACTCCGTATACCTTTGATCGGCATCCTCGGTTACTCTGAATTACTCAGCCAAAATCTGAAGGGGCATAAGTCCTTTTCCGATATGGCAACAAAAATACATAATAGCGGAAAACGCCTGCTTGATACTCTGAATCAGTTGCTTGAGTTCAGCAGAATTGAATCCAGTGGAATCGAACCTGATTATACGGAATTTCCACTTTCGCCTCTGCTCGAGGAAATCAGCGATATGTATCAACCGGTTGCAAAGTCAAAAGGACTCTCATTCGTAATGCATAAGGTCTCGGAGCTTACGCTGGTCAGAAGCGATGTTTCACTTTTGCGCAGTGTGATCAGTAACCTGGTCAGCAACGCTGTTAAGTACACTGAAACCGGAATTGTAACCATTGAAACAAGGGAACTGCAACGGGATATAGAATTTATTATTACTGACTCTGGTCCGGGGATCAGCCCTGAGGTACAGGAACAGATTTGGCAGCCCTTCCGACAGGGTAGTGAAGGGCTGGACAGAAATTATGAAGGTACCGGACTCGGTCTTACGATCGTAAAAAAATACTGCGAACTGATTGGTGCTGTAGTCACTCTGAATTCAGAACGGGGAAAAGGGAGTCAGTTTAAGGTTATGTTACGACATGGTTTGGTATACCCGATCAAAAAACATCCGGGTGGTCTGACCATGAATGAAGCTCTTAGATATCTTCAAAAAAATGCTGAGAGTGACAGAAAGCAAATCCCATCCGTATTGCTACTCGAGGACGATGCAATTACCCGTGACTTCATCAAAGAGGTGATAGGAAAAGACGTTTCGCTCGACACTGCGTGTAACGTACAGGAAGCGCTCGAAAAATCGGAGGTTTCGTCATACGAGTTATTCCTGATTGACATCAACCTGGGTGAAGGATTGAGCGGTGTCGATTTTCTGAATACGCTAAGAAAGACAGAACAGTACAAGTCCACACCATGCGTTGCAGTCACCGCCTATGCCTCTGATGATGACAGAAAAAGGTTTCTATCAGTCGGTTTCAACTATTTTCTTCCTAAGCCATTTCCAATCGCAGAAATTGAACGCTGTCTGAAAACACTGTTACCAGAATATGAAATCAGAGTATCGTCTGCTCCCTGATCCGGAGCAGACTCTAAATCAAGCTGTGCTCCCGAACAGCCCATCGATCGAAAGATAACGTTCACCGGTATCATAGCAAAAAGTGAGTATCCGTGCTCCCATTTTGATCTTCGGGAGCATTTTCGAAACAGCTGCTAATGATGCTCCTGATGAAATTCCAATAAATATCCCTTCTTCCTTCGCAGCGCGCTGCGCAAATGAAAAAGCTTCTTCCTTAGATACTTGAACAATACCATCTAAGATACTGTTTTGCAATATATTAGGGATAAATCCCGCACCTATTCCCTGAATAGGATGTGGAGAAGGAGCACCGCCACTTAAAACTGGTGAAAGCTCAGGTTCAACAGCAAGCACCTTCAAATTCGGGAATTGTTCCTTCAGAATCAAGCCTGCTCCCGTGATATGACCACCAGTACCAACCCCGGTTATCAGATAGTCAAGTCCATCAAAAAAATCGGAGAGTATCTCTTTTGCAGTAGTTCTTTTATGGACTTCGACATTTGCTGAGTTTTCAAACTGACTGGGGATAAATGAGTCCTTGCTTTCAGCAGCCAACTCATTCGCTTTGTCAATTGCCCCTCTCATACCTTTTTCCCGGGGAGTGAGTACAAACTCTGCTCCATAAGCAGACATGAGTTTTCTTCTTTCAATACTCATCGATTCCGGCATCACCAGTATCAGTTTGTACCCTTTAACGGCTGAAACCATAGCAAGACCTATGCCTGTGTTTCCTGAGGTAGGCTCAATAATCACACTTCCTTCGCGTAGCAAACCTTTCTGTTCTGCATCTTCAATCATCGCCAGTGCAATGCGGTCCTTTATGCTGCCTCCAGGATTTGCTCGTTCCAGTTTCATCCATACTTCATGATCAGTTCCAAACAGGCGGTTCAGTCTGACATGCGGTGTATTACCAATAGTTTCTAAGATTGTGCTTGCTTTCATAGTAGTCTCCAATAAATCTTCACAGTAAAACTCTCAAAACAGAGTGTTCAATTCCCACTTTTATGGTCAAATAATCATGGGTACAGAAAACCTACCCGTATGTACATCAGATATGGTACTCTGGCTCACAGAAATCATCGTTGCCGCTCTTCATTACCACCTGACTTTTGTGATACACTACAGAATCAGGGGGTACCGATGAAGTAAGCCATACGTTTCCTCCGATCGTACTATTTTTTCCTATGACTGTTTCTCCCCCCAGAATGGTCGCATGTGCATAGATCACCACATTATCCTCAATCGTCGGATGCCTTCTGGCACCAGCTTTTTTCTTAGACACACTTAATGCACCAAGAGTGACACCCTGATAGATTTTAACATGCTCACCAATAACGGTTGTCTCCCCGATCACTACTCCAGTGCCATGATCAATCATAAATGAGTTCCCTATAGTGGCACCAGGATGAATATCAACTCCCGTTACCTGATGAGCATACTCAGTAAGCAGCCGCGGAAATACCGGGACTTTCAATAAATAAAAGGTATGGGCAATTCGGTACACAGCTATCGCCAGAAACCCGGGATAAGCGAGGATTACTTCCTCAATGCTCTCAGCAGCAGGGTCACCAGCATAAATTGCTTCTGCATCACTCCATAGTGAATCATACACCTCTGGCAGGGAAAGAATAAAATTCTTGCTAACCTCATCGATATCCATTGGTGTATCACGTTTCAGTGTAAGCAGGATATTTTTAAGATTACGCTGAATAATGATCAGCTTTGCCTCGATTTCCTCCTTGGTATAATAGTATTTTTCTGAGAAATGAGGGAAAAGGAATTTAATCACATCATCGATAAAGCGGTGTGCTTCAGTCTTAATGGGCAGCATCTTTGAATGCGACCGGATATTTTTTATTAAGTCATCCGCAAAGCGGTTTACTTGTTCGGTATGAAGGTAAGACATGCAATAACTTCTGTTGTGTTTATGAAGAATAAACACAACAGAAGTCTGATCAGTTCAGGATAGTTACTTGATAAGAGTCATTTTGATACTTGACTGGAAGGTACCCGCCAGCAACCTGCACACATATACACCTGATGGAAGTGCAGCCGCGTTGAATGTAAAACTATGGCTTCCAGCCTGATGATACTGATGTACAGGCTGTTCCACAAGTCTGCCCAGGGTGTCAAAAATCTCGATTTTTACCTCAGAAGCATAAGGAAGATTAAAAGTAATCCTGGTCTCAGGGTTGAACGGATTTGGATAATTCTGATACAGCAGGAAATCAACAGGAACAGGTTGTGAACCTGGTATATTATCTTCTCTCACTGAAGTAATGAATACATCTGGAGATAATTTCCGGTTGATGGATGCCATTACAGCATCAGCCATAATAAACTTCCCAGCTTCAATTCCGATATTATCAATCGTCACTGCCGTATGACTCCCTTTCGTCAGGAACAAATCACTTAGCTTTACCCACCGTTTATTTGAGTTGCTGCTTTGATCAAGCAACACAGTGGTAGAATCACTCCCTGATCGTAACGTGTATCTTGCCTTTTTGCTGAAGCTATTGGAAGGGACGATGAACGCATAGATATGATACCATGCATCCGCCGGGACAGTAATCTGATAGCTGACCGAAGCATACGCTGAGTCATTTGCCCAAATCACATTTGGCTTAAAACCTGATAGTGGCACCGTTGTCCATTTTCCTGTTCTGACTACAGCAGAGGTTGAATCTTCATTGACCACAGACGCTTTTGGACGCCACAAATTGCCATTTCGCATTGGCACCAATGCCGGCTGGTTATAAAAGAGAGATCGCAGGGTATCACCCAACTGGTTATTATTTTTACGTAACCCTTCATAGAAAAAGTAGGCCTCCCCTTTCAGCCCCTTATTACGGTTTGCCTGTAAAAACTGTTTGAGCAGCATCGGACTTACCACATAGCTGCCAATATTCATAAGGATTCCTGCAAAAAACCTATCCTTTTTATCAGCATCCACATAAGAAAGCTGCTGATTTAATTCGTACGTATATTCAGAAAGTGAGTATCGGTATAACTGTGGAATATAGTGATCTACTATTCCTGAGTTGATCCATGTTTTACCATCCTGAAGGTATTCATCATAACTCCAGGGATACACGCTTGGGCTGGAAGCAACAAAAAGATTTTGATTTCTCAGCTTTACCGAATCACGAACACGGGAATAAAAAGCATTCAATTTATCTGCACGCCAGCGTTTCCATGCGGCATCATAAAAATTGGCAGGGGGTGTATTTCCACCATGTTCTGACTTATATATCTCAACAGTGGCAGAATCGTATCCCCCATCCACCGGCATTGCCGGGCAGCGGTCAGAGTATTCGATACCGTCAACATCGTATGGATCAACAACTTCGGTAGAGAGTGAAATAAGGAAATTCTGTACTTCCGGATTGATTCCGCTCAGCCAGTCAAAACCGTTCTTCGTGGCGATCTGACCATTTGCGGTTCTGCAAGCCCAGTGAGGATATGTTTGCAGTATGTGTCCGCCGAATGGGGGTGTTCCACCAGAATACCAGCTTGCCATTCCATACTCGTACCATGGGTATACTTCAATTCCATTCCGGTGAGCTTCTATCAGTAAAGTTTTCAGCGGATCGCGCCCCTGAAATTGCGGATCGATAGGCTTCCCAAAATAGTGCTGCATGGTTCCGCTCAAGTACTGGGTATAACCACCATTCCATACCACCGGTAGTACCGCATTGATCCCGATGGAAGCAAGATAATCCATGGCGTTCGAGATGTTCTCGTCGGTAAAAAGCACCTGACTGTCAACATCAGTAATTTTCACCCCACGCATCTCCTCGAGCTGCTGGGCTGAAATGGACTGGCAAGTTATGAGAAAGAGTAAAACGGTTGCAAGCGCAGAGAGCCTGCCTGTGTGAGTTTGCATCAATTTCTCCGCATATTATGGGAAACACTATTACTCAATATATGCATTCCCACTCCAATTTCAGTCTTTCAGTTTGAGTAGCGTACCCGTATGGCGGAATGGTACAGAAAAAGTGTGTCCGAAAAGGAATAATTCAAGGATGCCCTCAGTAGTATAGGTCAGTTTACCGGAGAAAATAGACCCAAAAACTGAGGTGATTGATGAGAGATTATTCAGCGTCACTTCCATCACACCCCTGACTACAGTATTGTCTTCTTTTACTTCAATAGGTGCTTCGAGGACTCCGGTGCCAGAGTTATTTCCGTTGATACTAATCGTATTTGGGTAATTTTTCAGAGTGAAGTCAAGCCCATAATGATTTACTATTGAGAACTCTAAAGAAAGCACAGAGTGTGAAAGCCCCATGCTTTTCAGGTAAGCATTCTCAATTTTAAAAAGCTTATCGGCAACTGCATCCTCTTCGATTCCTTTCAAAATCTCCGCGGCAAGTGGCAGCGCGTACTCCATTTCAAGTTCCACCGGCGTTTCGCTGAAAATCGTAGCAGCTATTGCAGTCCCTTTCACGAGTATTTTTAGTGTATCTTCGCCTCCTGAAAATAAGCGCTGAATTTGGCGGGAACAGATTGATACAGGGAATTCAATTTCTGAACTTGTGTTCGAGGGTATACTCACGGGCGCATCGAAACTGGAAGTACCAAAAGCAGTGTCTTTATATATCATTTCCGCCCTGATAGTGTGCACATTCACTTCAAAATCGTTTCCGTTTTTTACCAGGAGTCGCACATTAAAAGAGAGAGTATCTTTGCTTATGCCAGTGATAGTAACTTCCCTTACCTCCTGAATTGTGGGCATCATGTCTTTCGTTGCGCATCCCTGATAGAGGAAAGGCAGAAATAGCAATGCCAGGATGAGATATTTTCCGGTTCTGTTCATGCGAAGAGCCACTTTCAAGCGATTAGTAATAAACACCATCATTATACAGATTTCATGATCCGTTGGTTCCCTTTTGGTCTGCAATCCACTGGTTACCTTTGAAGATGGATACAAAAACAGTCAGCCAATTGAAGTATTCAGGAAAACCACTACATTTATGGTGTTGAATTAAAACTCTTACTCTTGAAGAAATCGGAACTCCATGTCATCACTTATCGGGTATATTGGTAAACCATCAGCAACCATCACGCAAAAGTTCGCATCAGTTTCAAGCAAGTTTCAATTTGTATATCAGAAAGGATTGCTGACACTTCTGGCAGACGCATCCCTTCCTACAACGCTTCATTCTGCTCCATCTACCAGCAAAAATTGGGCTGTTGTTGGCACAGGATTGTTCACTTCACCAAACGATTCAATATTCATGACTGCAAAAGACTGGGAACAACTCCTCGACACAGAGAACCCTCTTCCCCGTTTACTCCAGCAGGATGGTCATTTTCTCCTCCTTTCGTGGGATGACAATAAGATGACGGTGTATACGGATGCAACCGGTCTAAAAAGTCTATACTATTTCCGAATACCCGGGGGGATTCTTTTCTCTGATAGTCATGATTTTTTAGTACGTACAGTAAAACCTGGACTGAATCTATCTGAATTTGGCTCACACTGGCTACTTTTTAATAAAATTTCTGATAAAAGTATCTTCAGCAACGTGAAAAGACTTGTAGGCGGCAACAGCATTACGATTACGATTGAGGAGTCCTCCCATATAACCGAAACCGGATTCCAATGGATACCCTCCCTTACTAAAACATCATGGAGCAACAATGAGTATTATCAAACACTTGACTCACTGGTCTCAGTCACTTCATCCGATAAAAAGAAGTCTCTCAGTCTATCAGGAGGAATGGACTCAAGGGTACTGTTAGCACTTATGCTCAAGGATCCCAGGCAACAGATACACACACATACTTTCGGTGAATCAGATGCATCTGATTATAGAATTGCCAGAAAACTGGCGGATACATTTCACTTTCACAACGACCATCATTTTTCCGCACTGACATCTATAGACCAAGCCCTCTCCCATATCAGGGCATATACGAATCTAACCCAGGTAAATAACCCAGCATCGGCATTTCTTCAGTTTCAGAACTATTATCTGCTTGACAGTACAAACTACTTCATAATTGATGGGGGATTCGGAGAAATCTGGCGCAGAGAGTTTTTTGTAAAACTTTTTCTGACCGGTGAATCTGCCATCCAAAAACGAAGTCTGAAAGATATTCTCCCTGCCCTGAGATTACACCGGGCTGATATTTTTATTGGGGATGCCGTCAAAGAGATGGAGTGTGGTATTGCATCAGAACTCAATAACCTCTTTGATTACTTGCCTTCTCTATCAGATGTCACCTTTGAAGACTGGCTGGATATCTTCGCAATCAAAACCCGCCTGCTCAATTATTATGCAAACGAACAATCAGTACTTGACTCAATTATCCAGAATGTGATGCCCTTTGCATCACTCAAATTACTGAACAATCTATGCAGCATTCCGGTATCAAAAAGAAAGAATGGGAAACTTTTCAGAGAAACTATCCGGATGAGTAAGCCTGAACTGGCAGAATTCCGTCTGGCTAAAAACGATCTCAGCATCTCATTTTCAGCCAGTACATTGCAACTGCGCATTCTTAAAAAGCTCTCACACTTTCTGAAAAAATCCGGGGGGAAAAGGGACGCTCCTGCGTTGCTCACCTTATTAAAACCGTATATACTGGACACACTTGAGTCAGCAGACTTTAAGCAGTATCCATACTACAACACCGATGCAATTCGAGACATGGCTGACCGGTTTTACGAAACAGGCACTGACTATGCTGACAAGCTTGACTGGTGGTTGGCATTTGAAGTATTTCGTCAGGAGTATCTGTAGCCGAAAGAAATATTCTGCTCTGAGAAGAAAGTTGTGTTCTGCCCAATCTGATTTTCATACAATTTTAATTCAGTTTTAAACTTGATTTCGGTTTCAATTTTTGTTAATATGAAGTGTAAAATAATTACCCATCAAATTGTGTTACGAAAACAACCAACAATCTCTACAACATATTAATCGGAGGTCTCTCATGAGAATTCGTTACGCAACTTTCCTTCTGGCAATGTTTATTTTTGCCGGAATGATGAGCGCTCAAACTTCACTTCTGCATAATACCGGACTGCTGAAGGTAGAAATTCGCAATAATGGCGTGATCGGGGCAGATCATACGGGTGCCGGAGGAGGTGTTGTATTTGGAACTTCACCAAATGCGATGTTTACCGCTGGTTTTGTCATGACATCTGCTGCAACAGGTGTCACCGGTCAGGTGGGAAGCTTTACGTCTGGCAACCTGCCCGTAATTACCGATCTAACCAACACTTCACCACTGGTTGGATTCACCTCAACACCACTCTTTAATCAAAACACTGTAGCTGGTATGTCAAACGGTGGGTTCCCGAATGTCGCCATCACTCAGCGCACTATGTCACAAACAAATGATAAGTTTGTGTTTTTCCGTTATGAACTGAAAAATAATGGTGCCTCTGCCGTAACAGACTTGTATGTTGGCATTTTTGCCGACTGGGATGTAGGATTGAATAACTATACACTCAACCGTGGTGGTTATGATGCTACCAGACACATGGTGTATCAGTTCGAACAGGGTGGCGCGGCCGACCCGAACTACTATGGTATCGTCGCAATGAATGGCATGGCTGGTGGCATGATTGATACCGGACCGGCTTCATGGACCACTACTGATCTTCGCACCCTGCTTCATGCTATGTTCACCAGCACTGCCTATACCCCAATCTCAGTGAATGGTGATTATCGCAGCTATATTTCATCGGGTCCATACTCCATCCAGGCAGGACAGACAATCGCAGTCCACTTCGCATTTGTTGCAGGCTCAACATTTGCTGACCTGCAGGCTAATGCAACAGCTGCACAGGCAAAACTGCCCACCCTTCCTGTTGAGTTAACCAGCTTTACTGCAACCACAATCGGCAACAATGTCGTTTTGAACTGGGAAACTGCTTCAGAAATTAATAACAGTGGATTTGAAGTTCAAAGACAATCTGCAACCGGTGAATTCACTACCGTTGGATTCGTTAAAGGTGTTGGCACCACAATGGAAAAACAAACCTATAGCTATACAGATAAAGGTTTGCTGGCTGGTAGTTACTCCTACCGTTTACGGCAGGTTGACTTTGACGGGACCGCAGAATTCTCAAAAGCAATCCAGGTAAATGTTACCAATCCACTTGAGTTTGCACTTGATCAAAATTTCCCAAATCCATTTAACCCCTCAACATCGATCCGCTTCTCGCTTCCTGAAGCTGGCTATGTAAAACTTACCGTTTACAATTCACTCGGTGAGTCAGTAGCACAGTTGGTGAATGGAACGATTGATGCAGGTCTGCATGAAGTCTCCTTCTCAGCAGCTAACCTGACCAGCGGCCTCTATTTCTATACGCTGGAGGCAAATAACACAAAGATTACCCGCAAAATGACTCTGCTGAAATAAGCAGACACTTTAGCTTAGTAATAGATTATTCAAGAGGCTGTCCCAAACGGGCAGCCTCTTTTTTTATGACGTACACTGCCAGAACAGTAAGGAATGAGAGTAGAAGTGATATACCTAACGTAACTTCACGCGAAGGTAATCTGAGAATCCCCCATATATGATGAAACGATCCCAGGTAAAATATCACCCCAAAGACGATATTCACCCTTAGACTCTGTCCTGCCAGCAACGGTAATATTCCATAAGCGCAGACTGCAAAGAAAAGAGGTGCCACAGGTAACATGAGCCGTTCATGATCGTTTCCGAAAAAGCCGGAGAGCACTGCAAAGAGTAAAAAAACACCCCATTCAGGATACCTCCTGAAAAACTGAAGTGTCCGTTTCCAAAACAAGACAGGCAGAAAAACTGCCGGAATAAAAGCCATATAGAAACGCTTAATAAACCCTTCAAGCGAAAAAAACCTTTCTATCCCTGAGCCAAATTGTTCCTGATATTGTCCTGCCCAGTCGACGGCAAAATACCATCTCAAAAAGAGAAAAATAAGGAACGCCGGAACAAATGCTCCCAGCATGCCAACCCACTCCCGAGTTGAAGAGCGTTCTTTCAGAGCAAGAGCAAGGCTAAAAGGAAAAACAAGTACCCATATCTCCCTGCAGAGTGAAGTAAGTGCGAGCAGCAGCGAGAGCTGCAGGAATCGCTTCCTTTGAACCGCCTCAAGTGATACTAACATAAGTGCAAGTGATATCGTATCATTGATCTGATAAGGATTAAAAGCCAGAAACTGAAAAAAGTAGCGGTTGAAGAGGAATCCGGCAGTCATGATGAATGACACACCATCATGGTGGGTAATGCTTTTGATAAACCGAAAGAGAAGAACGGTAAGCAGAAATAGCGCAGCTGAATTTAGCAGAAAAAAAGCAGTATGCTGATCAAGCGGCAAAACCCCAGCCAGATAAGGTCCGAGGAGTCTGTAACCAAATGGTGTTAAAACCGTCTTATTGATGTCAGGTGCAGCATCGGCAATTGCACGATAGTATTGCTGATCAGCAGCAATCGTCTTATCAGTATGAAGGTCTATCGTCCCAGCCTGCAGAATGGCTAATGCACAGAGCAGGAACAAAAAGAAATACTGATATTTAATTCCGCCTGAAAGCGAAAAAAACGGTCTTACCATAAATGCGTAAAATGTTATATATTACAATGTTGTTCCACAAATTTAACAACAAGCGGTAAAAAAATGGCAGTACGAACTTATTATTTCATCATTTTATTGTTCTTCATTCCCCTCTTCATCGCCGGTTGCGGTGGTGGTGATGGTGAAATTCCTGTCAATTCTGGTTCAGGAGTTCTGAGAATAACAGTACTGGATGACTCACTTAAAACCCCTATAGCTGGCGCATCTGTTACTACAAATCCTAAAACAGAGACGTATGTATCAGACGCACAAGGACTGGTAACTATCTCAAACCTTATCTCTGGCACCTTTTCAATCACCGCTGAGAAGACTGGTTACAATAAGGGGACAACTTCCGCTGAGGTCCGGCAGAATAAAACAACGCTTGTTAATGTGTTTATGAAACGCACATTCAGTCCGACAGCCGGAGGTATCTCAGGTAAAGTGGTTGATGATATTTCGGGCGCTCCGTTGGCGAATGCAACAATTACTACTTCTCCTCCCACCGTGGCTGTTTTATCAAACGCACAGGGTGACTTTTCGATTATGAATCTTGTCGCTGGAGTATTTAGCGTCAATGTGCAGAAAACCGGGTATAAAAACACGAGCGTGCAGGTCACAGTGACTGATGGGAATATCACTCCTGTAAGCATTTCTGTGCCTCCTACGGGCAATACGGGTATCGTAACTGGAATTATTACAAGTAAACTTTCCGGGACTCCACTTTCGGGCGTTACAGTTTTTACTGTGCCTGCAACACAGACAATTACTACAAATTTGGCTGGTGAGTATACACTGAACAGTGTTCCTATCGGGCAGTACAAGTTGTATGCAACTCTACCAGGATATGATCAGGACTCTTCAGACTTACTGATGATTGATCTGACAAAACCACTCACATTGGATATGTCTTTAACATACCAGACTCCAAAAACCGGCCTGGTAGCATATTACCCCTTCGCCAAAAACTCTCTTGACCAGAGTGGGAATGGTAATCACGCTACAGTGAACGGTGCAGTACTTGACCGCGACCGTTTCAACACGAATGAAAATTCATACGCTTTAAATGGTACTAATAGCTACATCTCTGTTTCAAAAGTACTGATACCGCAGTCGGCTCCATCTTCATATACGTTCTCGCTCTGGATCAGAAAGAATTCAACGGGTAAGGCGGGAACTCTGTTTTCTGACAGAGGCGCAGCATCAACATCCGGTTCTTACAAATACCGCGTCCGCTGGCTTGAGGATGATAAAATTGGATTCCAGATGTTCAATGGCACATCCTTTACTCAACTTAAAACACTTACCACACTCAGTGCCAATACCTGGTACTTTGTTACAATTGTGTTTGACGCTGCTAAATCTGAAATGTCTGTGTACATAAACGAAACACTGGAAGCCAATAATAATAACACCTTCTGGTCTGCTGCTGGTAACCCCACTACATTTGGAGTGATCCTGAATCCTACCGAACAGTTTTTTGACGGTATTCTTGACGATATCAGAATTTATAACCGTGCCCTCACTGTTGGTGAGATTCAGCAGATTTATCGCGAGAAATAAAATATCGCAAAAAGATGAATACCGGTCCGGGAGGTACGTTCCGGACCGGCATTTTTTTTAATTATTTCAGTGAAACTGATTTCTGGTAGGTTTTCCCCCAGCGGTCATGCACTTCAATGATTACTGATGTGCTATCTGCTAACGGGGTCGCGTGAAAAAGATGGTTCGTCGGCAAAGGATCAATCCATTTATGCCTCTTAGGTACTTCAGGACCGCCATAGTGCTGTATTGAAAGTGGATCAATCCCGGTGAACTGTTGCATCTGGGTTCTCTTCGCCCCCTCAATCATGGTCACTTTCCACTCCTGATCAGCCTGCCAGCAGTTAACAACTACCGATTCGGGATGTTCAGAGCTTTCACCGGGTAGGTACACTCTGAAGACTTCATCTTCGCTAAGACCGGTGCCTTTGTAGCGCCACTGTAATTCAGTACCATTCACCTCATAGACAGCATAGCCATTTGGTGTTCCATCATAGCAGATCGGACCTTCCCACCATGCACCACATACGGCTCCCTGGCAATGAATATCGATACCCGATTCTTCAAGAAACTCGCATTCATGGATATGCCCGCAGATAAAGGTTGTTTTATAACCAGCAAAAAGCTGATACATTGCCTCACGATTAGTCTGTACAAGACTGTTTTCCGGTTTTGACTTTCCAAGCCGCTGATACATAAAACTGAAGGCAGGTATATGCATAAAAACAACGATACGCTTATCCTTGCTTACATACTCCATGTCACCTTTGATCCAATCAAGTTGTTCGTCAGTAACAGAACCGATATATCCCTTGTTAATCCACAGCACATTATCAATAACAATATAATGAACCATTCCTCTGTTAAATGAATAGTACGAAGGTCCGAAATGCTTTTTAAATGTTGCGGAGGAAGGTTTATCAGAGAGTGCCTTGACGTCACAATCATGGTTACCCAATACCTGAAAGAATGGGACGCCCAGTTTTTTCACAGCTGCCTCATACTGAGGGAAGTAGGTCAGGTCATCATACAGGATATCACCGCATGATATCCCAAAAGTATTTCCACCATACCTTGCGATAGTCTGCTGTATATCCGGCACTGTCTCATTATGGAACCTGCCCATATCATAATCATCTTTAGTCTGAGGATCTGCCAGTACGAGGAACTGGTGACGTGTATCATCTCCAGAAGGTGTCAGCTGAAAGACAACTTCTGCCTTCCCGTCCACACCTCTTCTGATTTCAGTTGCGTATTCCGCAGTTCCATGTTCGGTAACGGGAATAACATAACCGGATGGAACTGATACCTGAATAAATTCTGAAGAACGGTGGGGAGTAAGTGTACACTTTCCGGCAATATCTGTAACAACAGAGATAAAACCGTCTGATACAACAACTCCCTGTATCCCCTTCCCCCCTTCAGTTACCAAAACTGTGACTGCTTCAGTACGACCACCAAAAAAGGTGGAGAGTGAGACAAATGGCAACGATGCAGACAGAAACAAGGACTGCTTAATGAATTCTCTTCTTGTGGACATTGCAAACTCAATGAATAGTGAATATCTGCAAGCAAAAATAAGGAAATTTGGTTATCCGGGAGTTAAGGAATGGTAAAAAAAAGAGGTCACCCTTTGGGGATGACCTCGTAAAAAAGCGATATAATTGGCTTATTTCATGAGCATGAATTTGCGGGTTGCCGTAAACTGTCCGGTCTGAATTCTGTACAGGTAGACACCTGATGACAATCCCTGTGGTTGATAGTTTATCTGATACATACCAGCGTTTTGAACCTCATGTACCAGTACTGCAACCTCATTACCGAGGATATCGAAGACTTTCAGGCTAACAAACCCGGCTATGGGCAGAGCGTAGCTGATAGTTGTTGAAGGATTAAATGGGTTCGGATAGTTCTGTAACAAATCAAATGATCCTGGTACGTTCTGGCTTTCCTTCACCCCAACCAGCGGATTTGATGTTCCCATCTGATACATTGAAAAGTTGTTGGATGGAGTTATATCCTCCTGAAGTGCCTGCGCCAGCGTAGCTATATTAGTCAGCACGGTGTCATAGGTGATCTTTCCAGTAAAAGGCTTGTGATTAAACTGTCCCTGACCATACATGTTCTTTACAACAACCTGACCATTGATAACGCCCCACGGGAAATCAAGCGTTGCCTTTGGTGCAAGGATTGAACTTTGCAGATCAATATGATGAATATACAAATACTCAGCCTCAGGGAAGTTGAGCAATATTCTATCACTCGATGCACCATTGACGTAGTATCCACCGGTCACCGTACAACTGTCACCGAGGATATTCACTATGGCGATTGCACTATCAGGAATAGAAATAAAGAAATCAGTGGTGTTCCACATATCCTGACCATCAACATAAAACACATTCTGATGAGGATTATTGCCAACGAGATGGAGTGCGGTATATTGTACGGAATCCTCACCTGTCTGCCTGAGCGTAGCCAAATGCTCTGAAAGATCCTGCAGATACTGGGTTGCTGCAAGAAGATCGACCACGGTATCTTGTCTGATGCCACCATCTGCAAGGTTGAAGTGTGTAGTATCAACAAATTGACCATAAACTGCAGTACCATGATAGACTCTGCCACTCAGGAAAGTTAGCTTCCTGCCGACAATAAGTACATCACCAGAATTTTCAGGGAGTTTGTCACCAACACTGTAATTCGCAAGAGTGGCATTGTTACCAACATACAGTTTACCCTCGGTATCAGAGGAGGGCTGATTAATATCATTTAATACGAAGAGATTGAAATCCTTTGCGGGACCAAAATCATAGATCGCTGCATTGACTTTGTAATAGTCCACATCAGCAACAATGGTCATGGTACGGGACTCACCACCGTTGAGGCTGCCTATCTGCCATAGACCAGTGACTGGATCATAGTCAGCAGGTCCGCCAGTGCTGAATGTTGCTGATACAAAAGTTAGTACCGACGTAAGCACATCACTCACAATGACACCTGTTGCTGTGCTGGTGCCGTTGTTGGTCACCGTAATATTGTAGGTCAGGCGGTCACCATGGTTTGCAAAAGTTGCCGAAGAAGTTTTTGCCACGCTCAGATCGATAGCATCCCACCATTTGAGGGTAGTGTACACGGTTTTAGTATCGATAGCCGGTGTTGCAAGTACGAGTTTCTGCTTGCTATTCGGACTGGCTACATGATAATACTTGGTACCCTGTGGGATAGTAACCACACCTGTTGCCTTTACGGTTGCAGTATAGGACCCGGGATTAGGAGTAATCTTTACGGGACCTGCAACACCCGATGAATTGGTGACGATTGTGGTGCTGCTGAGAGTACCTCCAGTAGCTTCAAGGGTTATTTCAACCCCGGGAACAGGAGAATTGATGGAATTATAGGTTTCAATATAAAAATCAATGGGTGTGCCTGTGAGGAAACTTTGATCTGGAGCTTCCAGAATCAAGGTTCTGATCGGCATAACGAGATTATTATTGAGCAGAGAAGCATCAATAATCGCAAGGGCACGGGTACGGATATCGGTAGTGGTCATGGCAGAGATATCGACCGTGTCAGTGAAGTACCAGATTGCACACTGGACGGC
>JAEXTR010000080.1 GCA_023406915.1 Bacteroidota bacterium | reverse complement strand
CTCATTTTTTTCACGATTTCATGTTGCTTTTTTTCACAGCTTGTGGTATTTTTATTCAGATACTTTTATCCGATTCACAAATCTGAGAAATCCATGAAAAAACTTTTTACACTTTTATTTCTATGCGGAATCGTTTCTCTGTATGCTCAGGAGACCGTAAAGTTCAGCGGACAGATTCGTCCGCGTATCGAGATGAGCAATAAAGACTTCAGCGACAAGATCAATCCGAACACTTACGCTGAGCTTCGTTCACGGGTGAACATGCTCTTCTCTCCTCTTTCAACATTGAAGGCATTTGTACAGGTGCAGGATTCACGCGTCATGGGCACAGAGCCATCAACAATGGCAAACACTGCAAACCTCGATCTGCATCAGGCGTATTTTGAGCTCTCCGATTTTCTGTTCGATGGTCTTTCCGTGAAGGCAGGACGCATGGAAGCTGCCTACGCAAACGAAAGACTGGTGGGTGCTGTTGACTGGAGCAACATCGGAAGAAGTTTTGACGGTGTAACCCTGATTTACCGTGGTAAAAACTATCAGGCTGATTTCTTTACGTTTGTTGAGCGTGAGCGTCAGCAACCCGGTGACCGGAATGACCTCTTCTTTTTGGGCAACCACTGGAAACTGAAGTTCAGCGAAAACTTCACCCTTCAGCCATTTATTTACTATCAGAAATTTATGCCTGCCGATTCACTCAGCCGCTTTACGGTTGGATTTCACTCGTCAGAAGTCTTCGGAAACTTCTTTGGTGAAGTTGAAGGCGCCTACCAGTTTGGTGATCTGAAAACTGGCGGAAAGAAGATCTCAATCTCCGCATTCCTTGCAGCAGTGAACATTAAGTATGTTATCGATGCACCCACAAAACCAGCTATCGGTGCCGGTATTGATATTATTTCCGGCGATAAGGATGCAGCTGATGATAAGTACGGTCAATTCAACACTCTGTATGCAACCAATCATAAATTTTACGGATTCATGGATTACTTCACTGATCTGCCGGCACACACTGGCAACAAGGGCCTGATGGATATCCACTTTAATGCAGGATTTGCACCTGCTGACAAATGGAGTTTCTACCTTTCAGCTCACATCTTCAACACGATGGAAGATGTCACCCTGCTTCCGGGTAACACCTCAAAGGCACTCGGCACCGAAATCGATGCCACCTTTACCTGGAAATACAATGCCAACCTGACCTTCAATGGCGGCGGCGGTATCTTTTCACCCGGTGAATTATTTAAGACCACCCGCGGGGATAAGATGTCCACCTGGCTCTATCTTATGACTATCGTCAATTTATAGTTTACCCTCATATAAAAAAAGGCTGTGCGGTTTTACACCGGACAGCCTTTTCTTTTTCTAGCTCCAACACTTATTTTGTTTTTACCGAGATATCACCTGCCATCGTATTGCAGCTGATTTCCCTGCCGCCACCATTCAACTGTGCACTGATACGGTTCCGCTCTTTAGATTGTACCACTGAACCAGGCACATCAACAGAAAGGGATCCGGACATCGTATTCAACTTGACATCCGCCTTCATTGAGGAGGGCACACGAACATCAATATCTCCACCCATCGTTGAGGCGCTGATACCATTGTTATCACCTTCATAATGAATTGCAATATCGCCACCAGCGGTATTGGCTTCAATCTTTCCATTCTTTCCGGCAATTTTCACATCTCCACCAGCAGTGCTGACAGTTACATCACCTTCGGCTTCTGAGACCTTTACATCTCCGCCAGCAGTGTTCGCAGAGATATTACCTTTCATCTGCCTGATGGAAATATCACCACCGGCAGTATTCACCTCAACAGAACCATTGATTTTCACAACGCGGATATCCCCGCCGGCTGTGTTCAGGTTGATACTGCCTTCAATCTGTTCAACAGAAATGTCTCCACCCGCGGTGTTACCTGAAACCTGAAACTTTTCTGGTACCATTACCTCACAGCGTACCCGTACGCCGTTCATGTGACTCCCTTTACCGGGTTCAAGTTTTACTGTGATCTTTGAACCGGACTGCTCAGCAGTGAAGGTGAGCAATTCCGTTGCGCGTTCATTGCCATATACTTTTACAACAACTTCATTTTTTCCCCAGGAGGTAACTTTAATGTCGCCACCGGCAGGTGAAATGGAGATGTGATCACCAGGGGATGCTGTGAAGGTCTTTTCGTGGATCAGCTTAGTATCGTCAGATTTACTACATGAAACTGATGTGGTTGAGCAACCGTACACCGTTAAACTGAGTAAAGCAGTCAGTACAATAGTTGCAATCTTGGTGAGTATCGATGAATTCATAAGGGTATCCTTTTGTTTGTGAATAACCTTATGACCTGACTTGCCGGAAAATAGTTGTGTCGTTCTTCTGTATTCTCAATGAGTGGCAGATTATCGTGATAAATGGTAAAGACTGTCACCCAAAGGGATAAAACTACTTTCGTTTCATCAGAATATCTGCTATGGTCGTCTTACCCGGGATAAGGTCAACACTAACTGTTGCATCGGTATATCCCTGGCGCACTGCTTTTACGGTGTATTTTGCTCCTGCTGCAAGCTTAGGCACATTTACAATGCGATATGTTCCGTCTGCGCCGGTAGTAATGGAGTTGGTAGCAGGGTTTGTGGTGATATTCGCACCCGAGATAGGAATACTGAGCGAGTCATCAGAAAGCACTTTCCCCTCAATAATACCATACAAGGGTTCAAGGGAAAAGTCAACAACACGGATACTGTCTTCAAATACAGTAACTTTGTATGTTTTTGTAACAAAGTCATACTTAAACGCAGTAACATTATAGGAGCCGACCGGCATGTTAGTAATAGAGTAGTATCCGTTCACATCAGTGTTAATTAACCCCATAAAGGGGGATGTTTCTATTTTCACACCATCGAGTCCAACTCCACTGGATTGATCGATAACCCGTCCGGTGATGCCACCGGGACGCTGTGTAGTATAGACAATAAAGTCAGCCTTCGTTGTTTTGCCGGAATCCACTGAAACCTGAACCACTGCCGAGTCGTAGCCCGCTTTCACTGCCGTGAGTGTATAGTTACCGGGACGAACATTGGGTAGCCTGTAAAAACCTACACTGTCAGTATTGACGGAGTGTGTGGAGTTTTTGGTAGTGATATTTACTAGCGCCACACCCTTTCCGGTGCTGGCAAGTTTCACATACCCTTCAATCTGTCCAAGATTCGATGTGGGTGCGACAATCGGGTTACTCTCTTCACTCTTACAGCCCGTGATAGTAAACAGAAGTAGGGCTGCCAGAAGAAGAATGACTCTACGGCTAAGTTGTTTCGGTTGCATATTACTTCTTACAAATAATTCTCTCATTACTTTCATTATCGGAATCAAAAAGGGATTTGTTTAATAGCAGACAAAGGTGTTAATTTGGGTACTAAAACAGAAGGAAATAACGGAAAACATGGTCTCAAAAGAGCTTTTAGAAATACTCTGCTGCCCAGAAACAAAGGCGGAACTGGTACTGGATGGTGAAACACTTGTTTCCAAAGATGCAAACAGCAGAAGAAGATACCGAATCGAAAAGGATATCCCAATTATGCTGATCGAGGAATCTGAAGTGCTTGAACCGGAAACATGGAAAGAAATTATGGAGCGTCACGGCAAAGCCGTCTGACGATGATCAAAATTGAGGGTCAATCAGAGCGGATTGTTTCAACAGGCTGTTATATTCTTCTGAACTGATTTCCACAGCACCGAACATCCTGAGATGCTCGGTCATCAGCTGTACATCAAGCAGCAGAAACCCTTTTTCTGCAAGGTGGTGAATGAGGGTCACCAGAGCCACTTTCGATGCCTGCGGCACACGGGAGAACATTGATTCGCCAAAAAAGGCACCGCGGTAAGAGATGCCATACAACCCACCCACCAGAATGTTCTTTTGGTACACCTCAACGGTATGTACATATCCCAGCTTCAGAATACGCCTGTACGCATCAATCAGCTTGGGTGAAATCCAGGTAGTCTCTCTATCTGCACACCCTTGCACCACCCCTTCAAAATCCTCATCGTAACGGATTTCAAAGTCACAGGTTTCCATGAATTTTCTGAGAGAGCGGGGATAGTTAAACCGGTAGATTGGTATTATAGTGCGGTCATCGGGCAGGAACCATTCAACAATGTCGGGCTCTTCTGGGCGCGCCATAGGGAACGCGCCCATACTGTAGAGCTTAATCATATTATCAGGCTTCAGAAAATGATCAGTCTGATCGATTCTGTTTCTACTCATCTGCCTTTATTTCGAATCCTACTATCTGATACCCTTTGATGACTTCTTTAGCCGCGAAAACAACGCCTGCCAGAACAAGCACCATTCCCACACAAAAGGCTGAAAACCCGGCAATAAGCACCGGGGTTGACTGGACAAAGGCAGAGACACCGATAATAATCGACGTCAGAACAAACACTCCCACCGCGGAGGAATAACATAACACTGCATTGCGAACAAGCTTTACGCGCAGGTAGAGCTCCTGAAGCTGTGTGGCAATACTTTTCAGCCTCACCTCCTCTTCAAATGCAAGTTCTCTTTCTGAAACCTGTTTGAAAAAACGGCGTTTTTCCTCATTCAACAGGCGGATTCTTCCCACAACAAGGGAGTATTTATTATTCATACCTAACAGGAGGAGACCGCACGCGGAAATCATAATCCCGGGTGCGAGCATTGCCTGAATTAGTTCAACAACTGAAAAGCCAATCGGAAAATCAAACACTGGCTTTTTCTTCCCAGACCTGTGCGATTGTCACGATCAACTGCACTGCAACATGCATATCCTGTATGGCAACCCATTCGGTCTTTGAGTGGAAGCTGTGCTCACCGGCAAAGATGTTGGGTGTGGGGAGCCCCATATAAGACAGGCGGGAACCATCGGTACCACCACGAATGGGGTGCATAATCGGCTTGATACCCATACGGTTATATGCCTCGATTGCATTATCCCTTACCTCAGGGTGCTTATCCAGCACATACCGCATATTCCGGTACTGCTCAATAATCTGATAGGTACCCTTCGCACCAGGAAACTCCTCAACGGCTTCATTCATCAACCTGATCAACTGCTCTTCATAAACTTTCAGTTTTTCTGTTTCGAAATCACGGACAATCATTTTCACAGTGGTTTCTTCTTCGCTGCCGGTAACTGAGAACGGGTGTACATATCCTTCCCTGTCTTCCGTTGTTTCAGGTGAAAGGCCATTCTTTGGCAGTTTTTCAATAAAACGTGCTGCAACTTTCAGGGAGTTAACCATTTTATTCTTCGCATACCCTGGATGAATATTCTTTCCCTGGAACTTGAAGAAGATTGCATCAGCGCTGAATGATTCAATTTCGATTTCGCCTCGGGTCTGACCATCAACGGTGTAGGCAAAGGCTGCGCCGAACTTCTTCACATCAAACTTCTCTGTTCCGCGCCCAACCTCTTCATCGGGGGTAAAGCAGATTTTGATATCCCCATGCTTGATTTCAGGATGCTGAATCAGATATTGCACAGCGTCCATAATTTCTGCTACACCTGCCTTGTTATCAGCACCCAGTAGCGTGCTTCCGTCTGATGTAATAATATCAAAACCAATCATTCCGCTCAGATCCGGATTATCTTCAGCACGGATTACCTGATCATCATTAGGAAGGACGATGTCACCACCCTGATAATTCTTATGAATCATGGGGTTAACATTTTCACCACTGACAGCAGGGGAGGTGTCTGCGTGTGCGATAAATCCAATAGTGGGAACATTTTTGTTAGTATTGGCGGGCAGGGTTGCCATTACATAACCATATTCATCCATTGCTGCATCAGCCAACCCCATCTCCCGAAGCTCCTTTGCCAGATCGGCAAGCAGGATTTTCTGTTTTTCTGAGCTGGGGAAAGTGGTGGAATTTTCGTCTGACTGCGTATCATACTTCACGTAACGCAAAAAGCGCTCTACACAGGTGTACTTATAATCAGGATCAAACATAGCAACCTCTTGGTTTATTGAATTGCATAATTAAACGGTTTTCATACTGAAAAATATCAAAAAAAACGAACCACTCCCCAATATTCGCATAAAAGGAGCTTCTTTTTCCGCAATTAGGGGGAATGAGACAAAACTGCCTGATTGAACATTTGGGGGTTGATTTTTGTTTACTCTATAAAGAAAAAGAAAGAAAACAACGTTATGATTACCCTAAAACCATCATCATCCCGGGGAACAACTGATATAGACTGGCTGAAAAGCTGGCACAGTTTCTCCTTCGGTGAATATTACGATCCTTCAAATATCCGTTTTGGTCCGTTACGCGTCATCAATGAGGATATAGTTGCCCCCGGTGGCGGCTTTCCGTTCCACCCGCACAACAATATGGAGATAATCACCCTGATCCTTAGTGGTGAACTGGAACACAAAGATACGATGGGAAACCATGAAGTGATCCGTCCCGGTGAATTTCAAAAAATGTCTGCCGGCAGCGGTATCAGACATTCTGAGTTTAACCCGTCAAATGAGAACCCGGTGCACCTGATGCAGATTTGGATTGTTCCGGACAAAGCAAACATCCAGCCATACTATGAGCAGACAGCACCCGATCCTGAGTTAATGAAAAACCGTTGGTTTACGGCAGCTGATAGCATAACCCGTCCGCAGGATGGCGTAATCACCATGCATCAGGATGCAGCGCTGCTGACGACACACCTTGACGCCGGGAAATCCCTCCCCATCGTGAACATACAGGGAAGGGGAAAGTATCTTCATGTTATAAGCGGCAGTATAAACCTCAACGGTGTTCTTGCTAAAAGTGGTGATGCCTGCCTGATTGAAGAAGACGAGGACACTACGGTCACCGCAGAACAGGATGCCGTATTGCTCCTGTTTGATGTATCACTCTGATAACGCATTGAATTCTGTGCGCCGCTGTAAAAACCCCTGCGGCGCACCCCTCATACTACCCCATTTTTTACTACCTTTGGAATACAAGTTTTTCATATTTCCGGATATACACATTCATTTATGACACACAACACTGTTGCAGTGCTTGGCGGCGGCATCACAGGTCTGACCGTTGCCTACGACCTCAGCCGAAAAGGATTTGAGGTTGCGGTTCTCGAAAAGAACGAAGTCCCCGGTGGGATGATAGAAACAGAAGATATCAACGGAGTTATTGTTGAGCGGGGCCTTCAAATGGGGCTCGAAAACACCGCTGAACTGATCCGGCTGCTTGGTGAGCTTGGCTTACAGGAAGAAATCACCTACGCCAATACTTGCGGCGATGTAAAGTATATTCTAAAAGATAACGCCCTCCATCCCATCCCCCTCTCACTTCATGAGTTTTTTAAAAGTGACCTGCTGACCATGCGGGGCAAGTTAAAACTTCTGAATGAGCGGTTTGCCTCAAAAACAAAGGACGGATATACAGAGTCTGTGGCAGCTTTTGCCGAACGCCGGATGGGACCCGAAGTGCTGAAGTATATCATCAATCCCCTCGTAGCCGAAACCTACGCCGGTGAACCTGAAAAGCTCAGCATTCGCTCAGCATTCCCAAAGCTGTTTGAACTGGAACAGCAGCACGGGGGTATTGTACCGGGTACAGTGAAGTGGCTGAAGCAAAGGAAAGAGGTGAAGAATGGAGAAACCATCTCGGGAAAGCTGTTTACCTTTGCAAACGGTATGGCTACACTGCCGAAAGCACTTCACACAGCCCTCGGATCAAAAGTACATACCCTGTGTGATGTAATTAGTGTTGAAAAAAATGAAACCGGATACCGTGTTACCTTTTCAAATGCCGGCAGAATGAAGTCTCTCGATTGTGCGGCAGTGGTGTCAGCAATCCCCGCTTACGCAGCAGCCAAGGTATTTACAGCCTTCGGTGACTCCGTACTTACAGCACTTCAGGATATACCCTATGCTCCGCTATTTACTGCAAACCTGCTGATTAAAAAAAGCGATCTCAGCTTCCCCGCTTATGCCGGCTATGGGATTCTGCTGCCATCTTCAGAGAGCAGAGAGCTGCTGAACGCTGTGTTCCTCTCCCGGATATTTGACCACTATGAAGCACCCGAAACACATTGTATCACGCTTCACGCCGGAGGCACCCGTAATCCGGAATTATTTGAACTGGAAAGAGAATCAATCGTACAAAAAATAGCCAAAGAGTTTTTTGATGTAACCGGCATCAGACCGCTCCTGCACGGAAGTCAGTATAAGTATTGGAATAAGGCTATCCCCCAGTACAGCACGCGCCACCACCTGATAGAATCCAAACTGGATTCAGCAGAAAAGGAGAACCCGGGTATCCATTTTACGGGAAATTACCGGAACGGAATCACTCTGGGTGACTGTGTACGAAATGCTTACCGTATTGCGATTCAGGTGGAAACTCAGTTGCATACAAAAAGAAAGGACGAGGAATGAACATTGCATTTGCTTCATCAGAGGTCTATCCGTTTGCTAAGACCGGTGGTCTTGGTGATGTTGTTGGGGCGCTCCCAAAAGTACTGCATGAATTGGGGCACGATGTCAAAGTGTTTCTTCCTAATTATGACCACATCAGTCATCAGCGTTATTTTATTAACTATTGTCATGACATTGGTGAAATATCCGTACGCGTTGCCGGAAGGGTGCACGGAGTTCACCTCCACATGGCGTATTTACCAGGTTCAGAAGTTCCCGTCTATTTTATAGACTGCCCTTATTTTTTTCACAGAGGAATGATCTATACCAATAGCCTAGATGAAGATGAGCGCTTTATCCTCTTCTCCAAAGCAGTTCTCGAAACGATCCAAAGACTCCAATGGAAACCGGACATTATCCATTGCAATGACTGGCAAACAGGCCTGATTCCTCTTTTTATTAAGGATAATTACAGCTGGGATAAACTTTTTATGGATACCGCTACCGTGATGACGATACATAATATCGGGTATCAGGGACGGTTTCCTGAGACAACCGTTGGCAAGGCCGAAATACGGAAGGAGCTGTTTTATGATAACAGCCCTATCGAAGTGTGGGGAAGACATATCTCATTCCTGAAGACAGGTATCATGTTTGCCGATGTGGT
The DNA here is from genome assembly GCA_023406915.1 of Bacteroidota bacterium. Classification (GTDB taxonomy): domain Bacteria; phylum Bacteroidota; class Ignavibacteria; order Ignavibacteriales; family Ignavibacteriaceae; genus JAEXTR01. The sequence continues at coordinate 15,155 of JAEXTR010000080.1, read as the reverse complement.
GAATACGGTAAGTAAAACCTATGCAGGTGAAATCACGACCTCAGAATATGGTGCAGGATTAGAGGGCTCACTTATCTACAGGATCAACGATTTTTATGGAATCCTCAATGGTGTGGATTATGCAATATGGAATCCTGAGACTGATCCGCTGATACCCTTCCATTATTCAATGCATGACCTGACGGGCAAACAGGAAAATAAGAAATTCCTTGCTAGCAGATCGGGGCTGGATTACGATCCTGAAATCCCTCTCATCGGTATAGTTTCACGACTTGTTGACCAGAAAGGATTCAACATCTTTGCAGATGCCATTCCTGAACTGATGAAAATCAATGCCCGCTGGGCTATTCTGGGAAGTGGTGAAAACAGATATGAGGAGTTATTCAGAGGGCTTGCAGCTGCAATGCCCGGCAAGGTGGCTGCCCACATAGGATATGATGACCAGTTGGCCCATCAGATCGAAGCGGGCGCCGATATCTTCCTGATGCCATCAAAGTATGAACCGTGCGGATTGAATCAGATTTACAGCCTGAAATACGGAACGGTGCCCGTGGTGAGAAAAACAGGAGGGCTTGCTGATACCGTGTGGGACTGGCACGAAAACAACCATTATGGTTATGATACCGGAACCGGATTCTCATTCCATGATTACACTGCCGGAGCGCTAACTTCTACGGTACAGCGTGCCGTGGCAGCATATTATGACAAACCTCTCTGGTACAAGATCATGGTCAACGGTATGACGAAGGATTACTCCTGGGAGTCTTCTGCAAAACAGTATGAAGGGATGTATCAGACCGCCCTGTACAACAGACGGTCACGATAATCAGAGGCGGTAAAACGCTTTCGCCCAGGCAAGTGTTTTTGCGATGCCGGCTTCGTACGGGGTTGCCGGCAGTGACCCCATCATATAACGGTACAGTTCTCCGCTGAGAATAAGCTTCTCTTTGCGCAGATAAAACATTTCACCGAACTCATACGCCATCTTATCAAACAAACCTGCCATGCTGATCAGGAAGCCATTGCTGATTGTAGTGTAACCTGATTTTCTTCCACCCTGTTTTGATACTTCTTTCAGTATTTCAGCTGGTGTTGTTGCAGCGTAACCGGGCACATTCAAACTGAATCCGTTTGTGTGGGCTGCGATTCCGGCATCCACCATCGCCTGTGCGCCATCTTCAATAAAAATCATTTCATACGGCACCTTCAGGCTTCCGTACCACTGCATTTTCTTTCCTGTCAAAGCTGAGGTAAACAACTTTTCAGTAACACCATTAATCACATAGGGACCGTAAAAATCGGGCATCCTTACAACAGTATACTGCAAACCTCTCTTTTTATGCGACTGAAACAGGAGTTCTTCCATCCTGATTCTGATCTTTCCCTTACGGGTGTGTGCTGCGTGGGGATGAGCTTCGGTTACGGGGTTGAATTGCGGTTTTCCATACACATACACATTACCAGGGAAGACCAGTTTTGCGCCGGTGGCAACGCAGGCATCTACTGATGCCTTCAGCAGCGCCTCTAGTTTTGAATACCACTCCGGATACGGCACATTAATGCAATAGAAAAGATGAGTACACCCGTTCAGTGCGGCAGCTATCTGATGGGTGTCAGATGCTTCCACCGGGCTGAAGGTAACACTCTCCAGCCCGCCGGGGAAATACTTTTCCTTATCGTCCATCTTCCTCAGACCCGCAACAGTTTCAATGCCGCGCGCCGAAAGGTTTCTGAAGATTGCATTACCGATGCCGCGGGATGAACCCAGCACCAGAGCTTTTACTTTCATATAAGAGTATCTCCGTTCATCTCTTCAGTCTCAAGTGACGGATCGGCACCATTGCCGTTACCATTGCCATTGACTTCTTCATCATCAGGCACTACACGGGAAATATCAGCAATATGATCGCCATCATTCAGGCGGATAATGCGGACACCCTGGGTGTTTCTGCCTGCAATCCGGATATCCTTGATCGCAGTTCTGATAACCATGCCCTTGGAGGTGATAACTACCAATTCCTCATTGTCGTTCACTTCCATCAGCGCAATCATCTTTCCGGTGCGTTCAGTTACCTTCACGGTATAAATACCCTTACCGCCACGGTTAGTAATACGATAGTCATTTAACTGGCTTCTCTTACCGTAACCATTTTCGGTAACCACCAGAATTGTTGCCTGACGCTTTACCACCAGGAGAGATACAACCACATCGTCCTTGGCAAGATTGATACCTTTCACACCAACGGCGCTTCTGCCCATATCACGAACCTTCTGTTCAGGGAAGCGGAGAGCTAAACCATTGTGGGTACCAAGTATGATATCGCTGGTGCCATCAGTGATACGGGCACCGATCAGTTCATCGCCATCATTCAGTTTCATGGCAATGATACCATTACTCCTGATATTGGCAAGTGCGCTTAATTCAATCTTCTTAATTACACCGCTGCGGGTAGCCATGATCATGTGCAGATCATCTTCGAACTGCTTTACCGCAACTGTGGCTGCTACCTTCTCATCCTTTTCAAGATTGATCAGGTTCAGGATTGATTTACCGCGGGTGGTTCTTCCGCCCTCGGGCAGATTGTATACTTTCAGGCTATGGCAGCGACCCCTGCTGGTAAAGAAGAGAATAAACTCATGGGTAGATGCAACAAACATTTGCTCAATGAAATCATCCTCCCGCATACCCGCACCAGATACACCCTTACCACCGCGTGTTTGTTTCCGGTAACCGCTCACAGGGAAACGCTTGATAAATCCTTTATGGGAAATAGTAACTACAACGTTTTCTTCAGCGATAATATCTTCCAGAGTCAGTTCATCGCCCTGATAAACGATTTCTGTTCTGCGTTCATCGGCATAGCGCTCTTTTAATTCGAGCAGCTCTTCCTTGATGATGTGATACTGTTTTTCATCACTGGCAAGGATACCGCGCAGTTTTTCAATTAACTTGATTGTTTCACGGTATTCATCTTCAATCTTCTTCCGTTCCAGACCTGTGAGGCGCTGGAGACGCATATCAAGAATGGCCTTTGCCTGAATTTCAGAAAGCTTGAACTTCCTCATCAGGTTCGTGCGCGCAGTCTCTACATCTTTGGACTTCTTGATCGTTTCAATGACTTCATCAATATTATCCAGGGCAATGATGTACCCTTCAAGGATGTGGGCACGCTTTTCGGCAGCATCCAGTTCAAACTGGGTTCTCTTGATCAGCACTTCCTTACGGTGTACGATGAAGTGCTGCATAATCTCTTTCAGACTCAGTTCCTTCGGTACGCCGTGCACCAGTGCAAGCATAATGATACCAAAAGTAACCTGCATTTGGGTATGCTTAAACAGCTGGTTGGTAACAACCTCTGCCTGGGCGTCACGCTTCAGCTCAAGTACCACGCGCATACCGTCACGGTCAGATTCATCCCGGATGTTGGAAAGACCGGTTACTTTACCTTCCTTCACCAGCTCAGCAATTTTTTCAATCAGGTTGGCTTTATTCACCTGATACGGGAGCTCGGTGATGATCAGGCTTTCTTTACCATTCTTGTGAGTCTCTTTATTGATCTTTGCCCTGATCTTGATTCTGCCTCTGCCGGTTTCATACGCTTCGCGCACACCATCATAACCGAAGATAATACCACCGGTGGGGAAGTCAGGTGCCGTGATATACTTCATCAGCCCTTTGACGTCAATAGCAGGGTTCTTGATCAGTGCAATCACACCATCAATCACTTCGCTGATATTGTGCGGAGGAATATTGGTAGCCATGCCAACAGCAATACCGCTTGAACCATTGACCAAAAGGTTAGGTAGGTAAGCAGGAAGCACCGAAGGCTCCTGAAGAGTATCGTCAAAGTTGGAGACAAATTTTACTGTATTCTTATCAAGGTCACGGAGCATTTCACCAGCGATGCGGGCGAGGCGTGCCTCTGTGTAACGCATTGCTGCTGCTGAGTCACCATCTACAGAGCCGAAGTTACCCTGACCCTGAACCAGGGGATAGCGGAGGGAGAAATCCTGCACCATACGCACCATGGTTTCATACACAGCAGAATCACCATGCGGGTGGTACTTACCAAGCACCTCACCCACGATTCTGGCTGACTTCTTAAACCCTTTATTATAAGTGATCCCCAGTTCGCTCATTCCAAACAGAACACGGCGGTGCACAGGCTTTAATCCGTCACGCACATCAGGAAGCGCACGGGATACAATAACCGACATCGAATAATCGATGTAGGATGATTTCATTTCATCTTCAAGTGAAACAGGAATTATTTTATCAAACATATTTACCATAGTATTCGCTTTTCTTCTTTCGTATTACCGTGTCGCTGACTTACACATCAAGGTTTCTGACATACTTCGCATGGGTTTCAATAAAGTTTCTTCTAGGTTCAACTTCATCACCCATCAGAATTTCAAAAATCTTGTCCGCATTGGCAGCACTTTCCAGGGTAACCTGTAATATCGTTCTGGTCTCAGGATTCATTGTGGTATTCCACAACTGATCGGGATTCATTTCTCCCAAACCTTTATAGCGGGAAATCAGGATGCCTTTAATATTCTCAGGATTTTCAGCTGCTTCTTCAGGATTGATAATGACTTCATCCTTACCATTACCCTTGAAGCGTTTCAGAATCTGATCACGCTCTTCATCATCAAAGGCGTAGTATTCTTCTTTTCCCTTTTTGATTCTGTACAGCGGAGGCTGTGCAATAAACACTTTGCCTGAATTGATCAGATCACGCATGTGACGGTAGAAGAAGGTCAATAGCAGTGTGCGGATATGGCTGCCGTCAACATCAGCATCTGTCATCAGGATAATCTTGCCGTAGCGGCTTTTCTCGACCATAAAGTCAGTACCAATACTGGCACCGATAGCAGCTACGATGGATTTGATTTCATTATTTTCAAGAATTTTGGCAAGCTTTGCTTTTTCCACGTTGAGGATTTTTCCGCGTAAAGGAAGGATTGCCTGAAACCTTCTGTCCCTGCCCTGCTTTGCGGAGCCACCTGCAGAGTCACCCTCAACAATGAACATTTCGCACTGTTCAGGATCGGTGATTGAGCAGTCAGCAAGCTTACCCGGCAGGTTAAGACTGTCCATGACATTCTTTCTGCGGGTTAGATCACGTGCCTTTCTGGCAGCTTCCCTTGCTTCTGCAGCAGTGACGCATTTCTCTATTATCTTTTTAGCAACTGAAGGATTTTCTTCAAGGAACTCATTCAGCTTTTCATTCACCAGTGTTTCCACGGCAGATTTTGTTTCAGAGTTACCCAGCTTTGTTTTTGTCTGTCCTTCAAACTGCGGGTCCATCACCTTCACGGAAATAACGCAGGTAAGTCCTTCACGGAAATCATCACCGGAAAGAGAAATCTTACTGTTTTTAATCAGATTATTCTTGGCAGCAAAATTATTCATAGTACGGGTAAGCGCAGATTTGAACCCGACCAGGTGGGTACCCCCTTCGTGTGTATTGATATTGTTTACATACGAAAAGAGATTTTCTGAAAACTCTGTATTGTACTGGAAAGCTATTTCAACAGGAGTATTATCCTTTTCACCTTCAATATAAATGGTTTTGTGCAGTGCCTGGCGTGATTCATCAAGATACTTGACAAATTCAACCAGTCCCCCCTTGAAGTGAAAGTTCACGCTTCTGTCTTCCTCTTCGCGGGTATCGGTTAACTGTATGGCTACATTTTTATTCAGATATGCCAGTTCACGCATTCTGCCTTCAAGCGTTTCAAACCTGAATTTTGTGCTCTTGAAAATAGTGGAGTCAGGCATGAAGGTTACTGATGTACCGGTTTCTTTCTTTTTCAGTACACCCTTTTCTTTTACTGGTCCGACAGGTACACCGATACGGTATTCCTGTTCGTAGATTTTTCCGTCACGCTTTACTTCAACGCGGAGCCATTCTGAAAGAGCATTCACCACGGACACACCCACACCGTGCAGACCGCCGGAGACCTTGTATGAATTGCGGTCAAACTTACCACCAGCGTGCAAAACAGTCATAACCACTTCCAGCGCTGATTTCTTTTCAACCGGGTGCATATCTACGGGGATACCGCGTCCATTATCCTCCACGGTAATGGAGCCATCCTGGTTGATCGTAATTTTGATGGTATCGCAATAGCCGGCAAGTGCCTCATCGATACTGTTATCCACCACCTCATTCACCAGGTGATGCAGACCACGTGCGCTCACATCGCCAATATACATCGCGGGGCGTTTTCTTACCGCTTCAAGTCCTTTCAGGACATTGATATTTTTTGCATTATACTCTTGTGGAGCATTTCCGTTGTTCATTTCCACTGCCTTATCTATGAAATTACAAATTTTATCATGTTGATGCGCTCTTCCTTGAAGTAGGCATTAATTTTTTCTATCAGTTCCGTATCGTGAAATTTCAGTTCATTTCTCCACGCAGGATTATCCACCCGCAAGTAGAGTGTTTTCTTTTCTACCTTCACTGGTAGTACCGCATCCTTCATTGCGGGGAATATCACATAAAACTCTGCGATAACCTGTTGCTTTGCCATGATCGAGCGGACTTTCTCAAATTCGTTTGCCGACCCGATAATCTCTGAAAGCGATTTTGCTCTATTGCTCATAGGTCACATCACCCTGCTTCACCCTGATCACCGCATTATCTGTACCTGATCTCAGCGTTTTTAAATCTGAGAAATCAGTGACAGTAATAAATGCCTGACCAAGATCCGAGAGAAAACCGCTGATATTCATTGAGCGCGCCACATCCAGCTCACCAAACACATCATCCAACAGGAAGAGAGGTTTTTTTTCAAGTTTGTCTTTCAGATAAAAATACTGGGCAAATCTCAGGGATACCTGAAAAGATTTTTGCTGACCCTGTGATGCAAATTTCTTTACCGGCTGACCATCCATCTGGAGTTCAATATCATCCTTGTGAGGACCAACAAGATTCAGTCCCCGGTAAATCTCTTCTCTTTTTCTGGAACCTATCTGTCTTAAAAACTCTTCTTTACCAGTGATAGTTGTTTTGTACACTGCGCCCGGTATTTCAGCACCCGAACTGACCCTGCTGTACGAGGTTTCAATGTAACCGGAAAATTCCTGCATAAAAGCAGTACGGTACCGCACAATATCTGTACCGGTGGTTGCCAGTTTCTCATCCCACGCTTCCAGCTCATCATAGGCAACTGAACGATGTTCTTTTATTGCCTGCAGCAGATTTCCGCGCTGCTTCAGTGTCCGGTTGTAATCAAGTAAAAGGCTCAGATAGGTTTCACTGGACTGGGCTATCACAGAATCAAGAAATTTTCTGCGGTCACCTGCATACCCCTGTGTAAGAACAGCATCATCGGGGGTGAGCAACACCACAGGAAATTTTCCGATAATTTCGGACGCGCGGCTGACATGCTTTTCATTATGAAAATACCACCGCTTATTCTGCTGTGCAGAATAATAAATTCTCAGCCGGTGATGGGATACATCAGAGATGGAACCCGATATATCAAACTCGGGCATGGAGAAAGAAACTGCGTCACTATCCGGTGCTGATTTGTAGTTCTTCGTGGTGCACAGATAGTACACAGCCTCAAGGATAGTGGTTTTACCCTGACCGTTTCCGCCCACAATATAATTGATCGAGTTATTGAACCGAATATCTGAGTGCTGATATATTCTGAAATTTTTTAATCGTAAAGCATCAAGTGTCATCGTCATACATTCAGGCGGAGCGGCATCAGCAACATCAGCAGATTTTCATCCTCTGGCTGCACTGCCGGCTCAATCACTGCTGCACGGGAAGGTGTGGACATTTTGATCACAACTTCTGCAGCTCTGATGTGTGTAAGCACATCGCGCAAATACGTGGTATTAAACCCAATAGTCATCGGTGTACCCTGATAATTGCAGGGGAGCACATCTTTTGCGTTACTTCCACGGTCAATATCCTCAGAACTTACTTCCACGCTATCAGCTTCAATCGTCAGCTTCACAAGCGGCTGGGCACCAGAACGGAAGATAAGCATACGCTCAATGGAACGAAGCAATGCTTCCCTGTTCAGGAACAGATGATTCTCATTCTGTACGGGTATAACGCTGTTATAATCCGGAAACTTCTCATCAATCAAACGGGTGAACAATTCCACTGCCCCCAGCTTGAAATGAGCGCTTCTCTTATTCATTCTGATGCTGATTGCACCATCATGTAAAATCTTTGGCAGAACGGTGACAGCACGCTCTGGAATCGTGAACTGATCTTCATTTTCGAAGATAATATTATTCTTTACGATTTTTACCAGCCTGTGACCGTCAGTCATTACGAAACGGAGTCCGGCATCAGTCAGCTCAACTGACATTCCCTGCATTGCCACGCGCATAGCGCCCTTGGTAATGGCAAATGCACCTGTATCAATAGCACTCTTCAGAACCTGACCATCAAGCTCAATAATAGTATCCTGATCATCCACTTTCAGCGGAGGATACTCATCAGCACTGGAATAGCTTACCTCGTAATTACCGGTGTCGGTTTTGAGAATAAGCTGAGTATCTGATTCCTTCTGGCAGGTAACAGTGGTATCCTGAAATGAACTGACGAGATCCAGCAAAAACTTTGCATCAATCACGGCAGCAATATTCTGGTCTGATTCAACGGGGATGGAAGCCTTCAGGCGTATCTGTTCATCTGAGGCAGTTACGGTCAGAAGACCACTATCGGTCTCTACCAGAAACTTCTCGAGAATCTGCAGGGTGGTTCTTCCGGGAACTGCCGGAAATACGCTTGACAAGAGTTTGTGAATATCTTTGCTGTTGGCTCTAAATACCATAAAATAACTCCAAATTCAACAGGGCAATGTACGAAAAAAGGGAATCATCATCAATCCGAAAAAAATTCATTCAGCTATTACAGGATTAAAGTTCGCTGAACTGACTTACCCACACCGTAAGAAAAGATAAAGAAAGTATATTTTAAAATTATCTTGTTATTGTTATTATACTGTGGATAAGAGGATAACCATCTAAACTGTTGTTCTGTATAGGATTATCACTATCTGATCACTGTATAATCTGTGCGGGGTTTTGGTTTCTGCGGGGGTTATCCCCACACTGTGTATAACCGGTACCTTATCCACGCCCTATGCACACGATATACACAGGTTTTCCACATGCGGTACAGTTATACCGATGCAATCTCCACTTTATACTTTATTTCTTCAACCATTTGTTTCATGGTTGCGTCGGAAGTCATTAAATTATCTACAGTAGTGATAGCGTGAATGACCGTTGAGTGATCGCGTCCGCCAAAATGAAGACCAATCATTTTCAGGGAGGACCTTGTCATCTGTTTTGAAAGATACATCGCCACCTGGCGTGCTATTGCAATATCAGCTTTCCGGGTTTTATCACGTATTTTCTTTTCATCCACACCAAATGATTCACAAACAATTTTCGTAATAAGGTCAATGCCTATCACTTGTCGTTTGTTGGTGGAAATTTCACGTACGGTCCGTTTTACCAATTCCAGGTCAATACCTGTATCCATCAACTGATACATTTTTAGTTTCGTGAGACACCCTTCCAGTTCCCTGATATTACTGGTAATGTGGGTTGCGATGTACTCAAACAGTTCAGCGGGAAGATGAACACCAAAAACAGGAGCCTTTTTATACAGTATTGCTACACGCGTTTCAAAATCCGGCGGCTGAATGTCAACGCTGAGACCCCAATGAAATCGTGAAATAAGACGTTCATTAATACCACTGATATCCTTGGGTGCCTTGTCGCTGGCAAAAATGATCTGTTTACCATTCTGATGCATGGCATTAAAAATGTGAAACAGGTAATCCTGTGTTTTTTCAAGATTCTTCAGGAACTGAATATCATCAATGATCAGCACATCATAGCGGGAATAGAGCCTGATAAACTCTTCTTTCTGGTTTTGCTGGATCAGTTCAACCAGTTCACTCGCAAAGCGCTGGCTTTCAGTGTACTTTATCTTTTTATTGGGAAACTTTTTAATGACACCATTTCCGATGGCATGCAGCAGGTGTGTTTTACCAAGTCCTACGCCACCATAGATAAAAAGGGGGTTGAAGGAAGTGCCACCCGGATTGTCGGACACAGCAGTGGCTGCCGCCACGGCTAGCTGATTTCCCTCTCCCTTCACGAAATTAAAAAACTCAAGGCCATCCCTGATTCCTGAAACATACTCTTCGGGGGGAAGCTGTGATCTTGAATGGATATTCTCTTGTCTTTCCCGTAAGGGTGGGGTGACATGAACTGGTGGTTCAATATTCGTGTCTTCAATGATAATATAATTAAGCTTTGCAGCGGGACCCAGCACGGTGGTCAGTGCCTTTTTTAAAACTTCCGCAAAGTGTTCTTCAATGTATTCCCACTGAAGTTTGTGCATTAATTGCACGGTGAGATTATCACCCTCGAGTGAGAGGGGTTTTATCGGTAAAAACCAGGAATTATAGGTAAGGGGCTTAATCTCCTTACTGATAATTTCAAGGCATTTATCCCAGATCAGTTTAGGTTCAGATTTAGGTGAAGAGTCAGAACTTAGCAATTTGAACATATCTTATCAACAGCGCAGGGGCTTACATATCAATGGTTTAGTAAAAATATCAAAAATTATGAGCGGATTTATTCACAAGTTATCCACATTTTCAAAAAAGCTGTTAACTTATTATTAAATAGTAACATACCAGACTTTTTTTAATGTAAACTCACAAGTGTAGAGCTTTAAAATCCTTGTTGTTTGGAAGTGTGAGTGTGAAACAATTTTCACAGAGAAAAGTTATCCACATTTTGTCAACAAATCCCGACCCCATATAATCTGTTGAAAAATAGACACGAAAGACGGCAAGTGCAAGAGAAATATTTTAAATTTTAATGATAAAAAAACATGCAGGGTATTGCATTTTAAAGAAAGAGTTGAACCGTGAAAAAAGGGCGATTTAATTGTGCAAAAACAGTCAAAATCCGGGGTTCTGGCAAATCCCGGAGACCGGTTGCGCAAGTGGAAAAACAAAAATTTTGTGGAGCTAAGCGGGATCGAACCGCCGACCTACTCGTTGCGAACGAGTCGCTCTCCCAGCTGAGCTATAGCCCCGGAACCATATTCCAAAATTAAAAAAAATCGTTATTAAAAAACAGGGTGATAATGGAAACACGGACGAAGCAGAAAAGATGGGGCTCTATTTTTATAGAGATCAATTACCTCTTCGTCATCTATTGGTATTTCTGAAAGCTGTTTTATTTCATCCGCATTAAGAGTATTTTTCCTTTTTAAATGCTGACTATTCAAAGAAATATTCCTGGTGATACATTATGTGCAAACTAACAACGATACTGCTGCTTATGATTACTGTAGCCTTTAACGTTTTCGGACAACAAACAATCCCCTTTGCTGAAACACGGGCACAACTTGAAAAAGAGTTGCGCCAAAAATATGGTGATACAGCCGGAGACCGCCTGGTAACTGGTATGAAACAGGTTGCATCATTGTGGCGAAGTGAAGATGGCTCCGAGACTGACTTCGCTGATTTTGTCAGAACCCAATTTGCCGGCACTGAGACGGACAATAATGCCCTGTTCTCTACATTGGAGGAAGTTTTCCATAAAGTTGAAGGGCACATGCTTGAAATCGGTCTGGCACTCAGATGGCAGGTTGATCTTGATAGCGGTCCCATTCTTCCCGCACATGAAATTCTGGCAGGGTATGAACCATCGGCACATCTGAATGATGACTTCTTTGCTAATAAGCTTGCGTTCGTTGTACTGCTCAACTTCAAACTCTCATCACTCGATGAAGCGCTTGCGCATCAGGCTACATGGACAAGAAGAGACTGGGCGGAACAGAGACTTGCACAGCGTTTTGCATCCCGCGTACCTGCTGAGGTAAATCTGGAAATTGGAAAAGCTTCTGCTGAAGCATCACAATATATCGCCGAATACAATATATGGATGCATCATATCCTCAGCGAAAAAGGAGAACGGCTCTTTCCAAAAGGAATGAAGTTACTCTCCCATTGGAACCTGCGTGACCAGATCAAGGCTGATTATGCTGACAAAACCAATGGTTTGGAAAAGCAGCTCCTCATCCAAAAGGTTATGGGTCGTATCATCACCCAGACAATACCTGCCATCGTGGTGAATAATCCCCGCGTTGACTGGAATCCCTTTACTAATGAAGTAAAAATCTCAGATGTCATAGATTTTGATGAAAAGGAATTTCCTGCCACCACGTCAGTAAACAACAATCCGGAAGGAAGCAGACGATATGAAATGCTGCTGAAAACATTCCGCGCTTCCCGCCTGGTTGATCCATTCTCCCCATCAACCCCAACGCTGATCGACCGCAGATTCCAACTCTCACGTCAGATACCCGAAGAGCAGATAGAAAAGATGCTTACTGATGTGATCTCATCCCCGATGAGAAAGGATGTTGCAAATATCATTGAACAGCGTTTGGGAAGAACATTGCGTCCCTTTGATATCTGGTACAACGGATTCAAGCCGAAGTCAAAGTATAGTGAAGAAGACCTGGACGTGATGGTAGCAAAACGGTATCCGGATGCAAAGGCATTTAAAGATGATCTGCCGGTTATACTGAAGAGTCTCGGTTTTGCTGATGATCGTGCAGCCTACCTTGCAAAGCATATTGATGTTGATCCCGCCCGCGGATCAGGGCATGCATGGGGTGCTTTGCTGCGTGGGGCAAGTGCACGGCTGCGTACCAGGATCGGAAAAGAGGGGATGAATTACAAGGGTTTCAATATTGCGATTCATGAACTCGGTCACAATGTTGAGCAAACCTTCAGTTTGAATGATGTTGACCATTGGCTGCTGCAGGGTGTTCCGAACACAGCCTTCACCGAGGCTATTGCATTCCTGTTTCAGGCAAACGATCTGAAAGTTTTGGGATTATCCCAGGAAGACCCTGAAGCCGAAGCGCTGAAGACATTGAATGATTTCTGGGCTACTGCCGAGATTGCCGGTGTTGCGCTGCTTGATATGCGGGTATGGAGATGGATGTATCAGAATCCGGATGCAAATGCAGATCAGTTAAAGGAAGCTGTCATTCGGCTGGCAAAAGAGATTTGGAATACCTATTATGCTGAAATATTTGGAAAACAGGACGTCCCGCTGCTGGCAGTCTATTCCCACATGATAGATTCCTTCCTGTATCTGCCTGATTACCCGATCGGTCATCTGATTGCGCATCAGGTTGAAGAGCACATCCGAAAAACCGGAAATCTGGGTGCAGAAGTTGAGCGGATGACCACCATCGGAAACATTCTGCCTGACATGTGGATGCAGAAAGCTACCGGATCAAAAGTAGGTGCAGAGGCATTATTGGATGCAACGGAACGGGCTTTACATCAGATGGAAGAAAAGTAAGAAATGCCGTTTCCGGGCTGAAAACAGGGGGAGAAAGATTTTTCCTGTGTTTAGCCAAACTCTTTTTTTGAAAATATGCCGTAAATGCTTATTTTTGAGGTCTTTATAATTGGAGGTTCATAAAAATGAAAAGAACATTTCAGCCAAGTAACCGTAAAAGAAAGAATAAGCACGGTTTCAGAGAAAGAATGGCAACGAAGAACGGCAGAAAAATTCTGTCAAGACGCCGCGCAGCCGGACGCAAGAAGCTTACGGTCAGCGACGAGAAATAAGGTTGAAGCAATTTTCTCTTTCCCGGAATGAACGGATAAAGAGTAAAAAATTATTTGAACTTCTGTACGCGGAAGGGAAGATTGCTCACTCAGCCGGAAGGCGCATGAAAGGCATATACTGCGTGCTTCCTGCCGGCACTCCGCCCGGCGTTTCCATTGCCGCCGCCGTGTCCCGCAGGGCAGGGAAGGCAGTATGGAGAGTAAGAATGAAACGACTGATCAGGGAGGCCTACCGTCTTCAGAAGCAGGAAATCACTGCATTCTGCAAGGAGCGGGGGTTGGCATTGACCATCGTTTTTTCGGTTAACCGGATCAGCAGCAAAGACGGAATAGCATACAAACTCAGTGATATATTTCCTGAGGTAGGCTCGGTGCTGCAGAAGGTAATACATAAACTGCAATGAAGTATGTGTTGATATTTCTGATCCAAGGGTACAGAAAGTTCCTGTCGCCATTGCTCCCCAATTCCTGCAGATTCTATCCGACTTGTTCCGAGTACTCCCTTCAGGCAGTCACGAAATATGGCTTCTTTCGCGGATTAGCCAAGTCGGTATGGCGGATTCTCCGCTGCAATCCTTTTAACAAAGGCGGGTATGATCCCGTTGAGTAACCAATCATCCGGACTCTGAATTTTATGGATAAACAATCTATTATCGGCTTCATTCTGATCACCGTCGTACTGATGGTGTGGCTGTATCTGAACTCCCCGTCACCCACAGAACAGCAGCAGCAACAGAAACCGACTCCCACCCAAACTGATACCACGGTAAAACAACAGGACACCAAATCTGTTCCGGATCCCGTCCTCACGAACCAGGAAAAGGATACTGTTAGCGGAGGTGAAACCCTCAGTAATCAGTCACGCCCGGAAAAGCTGATCTGGATTGAAAATGATGTTGCAAGATTTGCATTCACCGATCAGGGTGGAAAAATTAAAAGAATCTTCCTGAAAAAGTACAAGAACTGGTATGCTGCCGATAAAGAAGATTCTCCATTCTATTATACGGATGTTCAACTTCTCAATCAGGGTACCTTTGATCTCGAATTCAGGGGTGCAGATGGAAGAGGTTACTCCACAGGAAAGCTACAGTTTACCACAGACTTCAGTAAAAATGAAGCAAAGATTTCCGGTACAGACAGTATCGCAATAACCTATACGGCAAAGATTGACTCTCAGCGTTCTGTATCCCTCCGCTATGCACTCAGGGGTTCAACCTACGATGCAAACATTGCTGTGACCTTCAATGGTTTTGCCGGCTGGATCAGGGATGATAAATACAGTATCTCCTGGAAAGGTGGTATTCGCAGCGTTGAAGAGAACAGTGTGGATGAGGCAAATTATTCCAATGCCAGTGTCTTCCTTGCCGGAACCCAGGAAATCGTTAATGCTTCAGGCATCACTACCCCGAAGGAAGATCACCCGTTCCCCAAAGGGGTTGAATGGGTAACCGTACGTAATAAATATTTTACATCGACTCTCATTC
>JAEXTR010000052.1 GCA_023406915.1 Bacteroidota bacterium | reverse complement strand
ATGTTTGGCAGAAGTGATGAGGATGGCGACAGCGGAAGCGGCGGACTGGTGATGCTGATCGTGGCGCCGATTGCAGCAACGATGCTGCAGCTGGCAGTATCCCGTTCCCGGGAGTACCTTGCTGATGAGAGCGGTGCTCAGATCAGCGGAAATCCCCGTTCACTGGCATCAGCACTGAACAAACTGCACAGCGCCAATGAAGTACAGCCAATCCATGCAGAGCCGGCAACGGCACACATGTTTATCGTGAGTCCCCTTTCAGGCGGATCCATTTCCAAGCTCTTTTCAACCCATCCACCGGTTGAGGAGCGAATCAACCGACTGATGGCGATGTCACGGTAAAAACCGTTTTCAACTATTACAGTGGCTGCTTTGCACTCGCAGGGCAGCCACTTTTTTTATATATTGATGCCATTCTTTCAAATCAATCGGATTGTATGAAACTGCTGCAATGGATCACCGTTTTCCTGCTACTGACCTGTACCGGGTACAGTCAGCCGGTGTCCAATTTTTCCCTGATCGAAGAACTTGCTGTGCAGACAGTGACCAGTATTCCTACTCCCCCAACGGATGCAGTACTTCCTGTTGATTTTGCACAGGAAGGAAGCTTCTCGATTTTTGAGAGCAGCCTGCTTGCCGCAATGACTGCCAAAGGGAAGGCGGTTCAGCAGGTTAGCGGTACAGATGCGAAGCTACGATTCAGGATACTTGAAGCAGGGATCAGGTACAGTGAGCCATACCGGGAATCATTCTTTGGTGGCTATCGGGTTCCCCGCACCGCGACGCTTTCTTACTCCTACACCCTGCGCCGGGATGGGTTGACAGATGAATCCAAAACCGGAGAGCTTCAGATTACCGATACTCTGGACTACAGCGAAGTGCCATCTGTTGAAGATGGAGTGTACAGCTTTACAGCAGCAACCGTTCCGAACCAGCCAGGCTTCTCCTCTCTATTTGAGCCAATTGTTGTGACCGCAGCCGCAGCTGCAGCGGTGATTCTCTTCTTTACCGTACGGAACAAGTAGGGATTGCCACCCGTCTTTAATAGGAAGCGTTTTTTGCTTATCTTAACAGTTTGTTTTTGAATTATCATCGAAGTCAATGAAACAACTTTCAGTTTTACTTTTGTTAGCATTTGCCGTCTTTTTCGGAGTCGGTTGTTCATCATCGCTGAATACGGGCGCATTAGGCCCACAGCAAAAATATGAGGAAGCGCTCAAGCTTTTCAATGATGAGGATTACGTCCTTGCCATTAAGGAGCTAGAGACCATTCTGCTTCAGTACTCGGGTACCGATGTTGCTGATGATGCCCAGTTTCTGCTGGCACGGTGCCGGTTTGAACGGGAAGAGTATATCCTGGGCGCGTATGAATTCAGCCGTCTGATAAATAATATGCCTGCCAGTGAATTTGTGAAGGAATCGCAATACTATCTTGCAACCTGCTATTATGAACTATCGCCCCATTTCACTCTCGATCAGAAGTATTCCCAGAAGGCTATCCAGGAATATCAAACCTATATCGATTTCTTCCCGACAGATCCCAGGGTGGAAGAGGCTGAAGGCAGAATCAGAGAGATGAACGATAAGATTGCCCACAAGGCGTATAATGATGCGCTGATCTATGAAAAGATGGGGTACCTGATTGCTGCAGAAATGTATTTCACCAATGTGATTGACACCTACCACGATACGCAGTATGCCCCGATGGCTTCATTGAAGAAGATAAATCTGCTGGTATCAAAAGACAGAAAAGATGACGCGCTGAAAGAGATCGAAAACTTCACGAAGAAGTATCAGTCCAGCCCGCAGTGGAGTGATGTTGCAGCCATTAAAAAATCGCTTGGAGTGCAATAATGACTCCCAAGCCAGTATCTGCATCCGTCACTATCATGACTGAACTGGTATTACCCAACCATGCAAATACCCTTGGTAATCTGCTTGGGGGACAGTTGATGCACTGGATCGATATTTGTGCCGCCATGGCAGCTGCACGGCATAATCAGCGCACCTGCGTAACCGCTTCTGTTGACAGGATTGACTTCCATCATCCAATCCATGTGGGGGATGTTGTTACCCTGGTTGCTTCGGTGAACCGGGTGTTCCGGTCATCCATGGAAGTGGGTGTAAAGGTGTTTTCTGAGAAAGTACCCATAGGTATCAGGAACCACACGAATACGGCATATCTTACGTTTGTTGCAGTTGACAGTGAAGGAAAACCAACCCCCGGGGCTGAGATTATCCCCGAGACAGATGAAGAAAAGCGGAGATATGATGAAGCATTGCAGCGCCGTTCAGCCCGGCTTCAGAATATTCGCAAATAGTCTTGCACTGATTCTTTTTTTTTCTGCCTCTCCCTTACTACCTCAAATAGAACTGAATGGATTTGGAACGCTGCGATTTGTACAGACGCAGCGGGGGTCACAGAATATAGTGATGCATCCGGCAGGTGAATCCACCCGAATTATCACCTACGGCAATGCAATTCAGCTTACACATATTACTCAGTCTGACTCCCCTTTTGTAATGGATTCAAGACCTGCAAAGATACCGGTCACCAGTTTACTTCCTTTCAAGACCTCCAATCTGCAATATCAGCACCATTATTTTTTTATCTCCCGTGCCAACAGGGTTGCCGGAGTCATAAAAATTGATTCAAGTGGTGAATCGAGGATTTTAAAGCAGCTGTCTCTTTCCTCATACCCTGAGTATCTTGATACAGATGATAGCCGGTCTGATGCACCCCCTGCTATGCTGCTTTCAGGT
Organism: Bacteroidota bacterium; assembly: GCA_023406915.1. Lineage (GTDB taxonomy): Bacteria > Bacteroidota > Ignavibacteria > Ignavibacteriales > Ignavibacteriaceae > JAEXTR01. The sequence goes on along the minus strand of JAEXTR010000052.1, from coordinate 9,287 downwards.
CCATCCTACAGCGGCATAACCGTGATTGAATACGACCGGAAGGGGCAATTCCGTACGAGAGAGGTAGCAAAGCGGGAGCCATTTACCCATGCCAGATTTGTATATCTGAATAATGATGCCATCCCGGATATTGCCGCCTACCAGCTCTATAGCAATGAGATAGTATTCTTTTTTGGTAATGGTGACGGTACTTTTTCACGGGTAAGATCGTTCCGCCCACGGGCAGCAGTGACATTCCTGACCTCATACGATCTGAATAAAGACAGTTATGATGATATCATTTATGGTGGTGAGGGATACATCACGGTGCTGTATGGTGACGGCAGGGCAGCATTTGAGAGAGAATCAACCATGAACATACCGGGGAGTCCGTGCAGTGCAGTTGCCGGTGATTTCAATGCAAACGGCAGGAATGATCTGATTTTTTGTGACCGGCGCAGAGGCACTTTGTACGCATTATTCGGGATAGGTGATGGGTTTACCGAGCCGTTTCCTGTAATCAGTAATCAATCACTGATTGCGTTTTCAGGTACTGCCGGGGATAAGCTGGCTTTGCTGCAAAAGGACGGGAAGGTGATTCTTTTCTCAGGTACAGCTGCGCCTGACGGGTGGGGGCATTATGGAATTGGTGACTTTGCAGCAGATTCCTTTATCCGGCAGACAAGAAATGAAGTTGTATTGACCTCACCAGATGTACAACAGGGGAAGGTAGTGAAATATCATTTCAACAGAACAGGAAAGATACTGCGGCGTTCCTCACTCAGTATTTCGCTCCCCTTTACAACTATGCTTTCAGACGGGTCCGGTTCAGCGTACTGGTTCTACACTCCGGGCGGAAAACAGCTTGAAGTGATCAGATATAACAACCAGAATAAACCATCACGGCGATTTATTCAGTTCAGTGCCCCGGTTTCGGATATCCTGGTACAGGATGACGGTGAAGAGTATGCTGTGATCCACAGTGACCAGAAGCAAACCGTGATTGCTGAGTACGATAGTGAGTATAAAAAAACCGGAGCAGATACCCTTGATGGCAAGTACCTGAAGGGGGCGTTTACCGGAGAAGGACGGCTGTATATCTGGACATCCACCACTGCCGGAGCACAATTATTTTCACTTTCGGATATTGAAGTCCCAATCACTACAGTGAAGGTTGCGGGGAGTGTACCAGTGATGACCCGTCACAACAATGCATCTGTCACGGTTTTTCAGGGACATGACACTTACTATTACGCTCAGGGCACCTCAGTGTATGCAGGGAAACTGCCTCAGGCAATAAGAAAGCATTTTACCTATATCCCGCAGCAGAACCATTTCCTGGCATACGATAAAACCGGGAAAAACAGCACCATCTTTCGGTTTGCTATTGGAAAGAGAAGTTCTGAAATTACTATGATGAAATCAAAACCACTCTATCCTATTGTTCCATTTGCTACATTCAAGGTGCGGGGAAGTACCTATCTTGCAGGCATCATGAAGGCAATGTCCGTACTCAGTATTTCGGAGTTTGAATAGTGCTGCGTCGTACAGTGTGCATACTATTTCTGGTGGTTCTGCCATTACTTGCACAGCAAGGCGGGGGTAAGGATTCAGCACTTGCAAGGTTGCTTCACCTGTACGGAAAGAGTGAGGGACATCAGCATGAATCCCCCACAACAGTGATTTTAAAATGCGGATTGGGTACGCTGATGCAGGTTCGGGAACACTACGATGATTACCCAAACCATCAGCAGCAGATCGTGTCTGCACTATTTTCCCGTCCCGTAAAACAGAATTCCATTGTCACCCCATCCGGAAAATTCAGAATCCATTATGACACAACCGGGACAGAAGTACCTGGTTACGATATTGCCCTGCTGGTTGCAGCGGTAGATTCCGCCTACCGGTATGAAGTTGAGTTCCTTGGATACCCTTCTCCGCCGGAAGATCTGGGGGGTGGTGGTGACAATCTGTATGATATTTATATTGCAAAGCTGAATGGTTATGGAGTTACCACTCCCGAAGATCCGGTTCCGGGTTTTCCGGGCAGGGTTACCAGCTTTATGACCATTGATGATAACTTCATGGGATCAGGCTACGCAACGACCGGCATCAATGCAGCGAGGGTGACGGTTGCACATGAAATGCACCATGCAATTCAGCTTGGGGCGTACATTGAACGGTATCTGGGTGACGGCTGGTTTTATGAGCTTTCCTCCACCGCGATGGAAGAGTTTGTTTTTGATACAGTGAATGATTACTACGCATATATTGATAATTATTTCCGTAACACCGGGCGTTGCTTCAGCCGTTCTGATGTCTATCAGGGGGATGGGTATGATCTTGCGGTGTGGAATATCTTTTTACAGAAGCGGCTGGGGCATGATGTGTTGAAACGCCAGTGGGAGCTGATGCCGGGGCAGCGAGCCATTGAGGCAATCAGAAACAGCATTGCGGGTGCAGCATCCTCATTCCACGATGAGTTCTCCCTGTTTGGTGCGTGGAATTACTTCACTGGTTACCGTACGATACCTGGTAAGTATTATAAAGAAGCAGCAGCATATCCATTGGTTTCTCCGCTTATGAGGAGCAGTGTCAATGGAAGTGAGATCAGTATTAACGCTTATCCGCTTTCACAGAATATGCTGGTGTTCAGCGGGAACGGAACCGATACAGCGGCGGTGATCGTTACCAATTGTATGACGAACGAAGCATCTGACCCGAATAAGATGTTCCAGGTAAAGATTGCGCTGAGAGATTACGCTTCGGAAGGATCGCTCAGGCTCAGCGGTGCGTATTATCTGGACTTTAAAACTGCGCAACCGATGTCGTGGAGGCTGCCAGCCATACTGAACGGTGTTCTGATTCCTGCGGCGGAACCGGTACCAGAGCCAATATCATACACCTACCCCTCGCCATTCTCATACCGGAAGCACGGGAATCAGCAGATCACCATTCCTATCTCCCCACAGTTACAGGGCGATGCTGAGTTTGTTGTCTATTCAGTGGCAATGCAACCGTTGTATTCGCGTGCCTTCACACTGGATGGTATTGGCAGGCGGGCGGTATTCTGGAATGGTTTAGGCGAAGAGAAAGAGAAACTTCCAACCGGTGTTTATATCTATGTAATCAAAGCCGGTGACACGGTTGAAAAAGGAAAGATTACCATTATCAATGACTGAGTACACACTTACCCTTAAAAAGCTTACAAAGAAGTTCGGAAGAAGAGTCATTTTCCGTGATATTGACTGCACATTCAGTGGTGCCGGAATCTTTGGCATTGCAGGTGCAAACGGATCCGGAAAGAGTACGCTGGTGAAGACCATTGCCGGGCTGCAATCGCCGACATCGGGAACCGTAACCCATACCTACGGGAGGAAAACGGTTGAGATGTATGATCTGCACAATGCAATCGGGTTTCTTGCCCCGTACCTGAATATGTATGAAGAGTTTACCGCAGAGGAGAACATCGTTCATATTTGCGGTATCAGGGGTGTACCATATGATAAGGAGTATGTGAACTCTCTGTTTTATTTCTTTTCTCTTGCTGACCGGAAGGGGGATATACTGAAGACCTACTCCTCGGGGATGAAACAGAGAATGAAATTTATCTTTGCACTTGCCCATAAACCGGGGTTACTGATACTGGATGAGCCGACCTCAAACCTTGATGTGGAGGGGAAGGAGAAAGTGTACGCACTGGTGCGTAAGACCGCAGCAACCACGAACGTAATTATAGCCTCGAACGAAGAAACTGATCTGGCACTGTGCAGCAGCACCCTATCTATACTTGACTACAAACCTGTTCCCAAAAAGAAGCCTTAATGCCTATGCAAAAGATTTTTCCACCATACGCCCTGTTCAAGAAAGACATTGCTTCGGAGCTCAGAACCCGTTATGCGATTAATGCGCTGGCAATGTTTATTGTGGTTACGATCAGCGTGATACTGTTTTCTATTGGGAATGAGCGAATCACCGCTTATCTGAGTGGTGGATTATTCTGGGTTGTGATATTTTTCTCGGCAATGTCGGGATTATCAAGGGCATTTGTTTCTGAGGAGGAGCGGGGCACGACACTAATTCTACAATTGATTGCATCCCCCACTACCGTGTTTACCGGGAAATTGCTGTTTAATCTGATCCTGGTGTTTGCGATGAATATTGTGATTTCGCTTTTGTACTCAGCGCTGTTCGATGCTTTCGTTATTAAAAACATCTCCCTCTTTTTCCTGACATTCCTGATCGGCAATATCGGCATGGCAGGTGCCTCAACGGTGATCGCAGCCATCATTGCGCGTGCAAACACCAAAGGTACATTATATCCGGTGCTTTCATTCCCGATTTTACTCCCCTTGCTGCTGACGCTGGTACAGCTTACCAAAATGGCAATGGATGGGGATACGATCCTTGATGCGTATGTGGAACTGGCAGTGCTGGTATGTTATGATGTGGTTATCCTGACAGCATCCTATATGCTTTTTGATTTCATCTGGAAAGACTAACGGCGGAAGTCCATTGCCTTGCGATGGAGCAGTACGAACAGGTACCCGATTCCCGATCCAAGCAGGGCTCCGGCAGTGATATCTGACGGATAGTGCAATCCAAGATAGACCCTTGAGAGAGCAACCAGTGCTGCTGCGGTGAACAGCACGGGCGCCCATTTTTTATACAAACCGGAAAAGAATACGGCTATACCAAAATTGTTCAGTGCATGATTGGAGGGAAACGATTTTGTGTTTTTGAACTCAAGCCCTAAAGGATTAAAGGCATCTGCCAGACCTTCACCTGGACGGGGACGCATGGTCAGGTCTTTCAGCACATTACCCAATTGATCACATGCCACGACCACCAGAATCGCAATCACCGCAGCAATCCTTCCCTTTTTTCCCCCTTTGATCGCGAGCCATCCAAATGCAATTCCATATACAGGAAACCAATGCCGAACATCGGTAATGAAGGCAAAGAATGCATCCAGCCAGGGGTGAGAAAGACCGTGGTTTACTGCATAGAACAGGGCTAATTCAATCTGCCATAAGAAATCAATCATGGGCGATATTCTTTATTATTATAAAAGTATTCGCTTACTTCAGGAGCTGCATCTTCCGTGTGGAAGTATGCGAACCTGCCGTCAGCCTGTAAAAATAGATTCCACTGGGAAGGCCCGAAGCATCGAAGTGTGCTGTATAAGTACCTGTGGAATATTCCTGATCGATCAGCGTTCTGATCTCCCTGCCCAACACATCATACACGCTCAGGGTGACGTGACTGCGCTGCGGAACGCTGAACCTGATAGCGGTTGACGGATTAAAGGGATTGGGATAATTCTGATCCAGGGAGAATCCGGCAGGAGCGACATTATCATCAGCAACATCCACCAGGTTGTACTGGTAAGCAAACCATTCACCTGATTCAATATCGCCGTTACCATTGCCTGCGGGTACCTGATTTTGCAGGACGCCGTTATCAGCGGTCTGATACTGTCCCACAGCAAGATAGAGTGTGGCAGGTACATACCCAAACTCACTTTGCACATTGAAGTACCCTTCAGCAAATCCGCCGGCTGCCTTTTGGGTGGCGATTGTCTGGTCACTCCAGGTAATATAATTATTGGATGATTCGTTGGCGAGGAAGAGGCTCCATCCATTGACGCTCCCACTCTTTGACCATGGGGCAGGACGGGAAGCTCTGAGAGAATCACTGATAAAGAGAAAGACATCCTTGCCAGCACTTTGTGCTGATTGCGTGGCTACATAGATATCTGTTCCGTTCCACCCGATATACAAGTCAGTTCCTGAGTTTGAGGCAGCTTTCACAGCTCCCTGATCCAGCGAGCCATCCATGACGAAGCTTTGCGTTGAGCCGCCAAAACTGATATTGAAATCCTGACCGTTATTATTATTCCACGTGTTATCGTTATAGTGAATCACGAATGCAATACGTTCCACTGCCTGGGCAGAATTATTAAATGGTCCGATTTTCAGGATCATTTTACCTGCCGTATCAGGTGCTGCGAAGGGGGATTCAACTGCCGGACCATTGCCGAAGAGGGCTGTACCAGGGGTCCAATAGACCTGATTCGGTGTCTGCCAGGTACTACCGCTGTTATTAACGCCCCAATGCAGTTTTCCACCAAGGGTTGATTGCACCGTAATGGTGATCGTATCATTCTTTGTCGGGTTTACGGGAAGCCAGGAAACTACCCCGGTACCGCCGCCTCCACCGCCGCTCTCAGCACCGACCCACACATGCTTAATAGCAGATTTGGTGATATTGCCATTTGCATCAACAGCTTCCACATAGTAGTCGACCAGTTTTTCACTGAGTCCGGAAACCATGGCAGAATATTCTTTTGCTTTCACGGTTGGGGGCGGGGTTGTTTGCGAGGGAATTTCGATCCCATTCATGGGTATGCTGATCCAGGTACCAACTTCGGCACCGCCGGCGTAGGTTTCATTGTCAGAGGATGAGAGTGAGTTCACACCATCGAGGTCAACCCTGTATTTCAGCGTGACCGATTGCAGACCGTTCACATCATAGGCATAGGTGAAGACTTTAAAGTCCTTTGGCATGGTTTGGCCATATTCTTTTCCACCGGGGTTGTACGGTTCACGCTGCGGCATAAAGAGAGTGGGAGGGGTGAGGTCGGTACCGGTCACCAAACCCTGCACGAGGGCAACCGCCTGATTTGATGCACGGGTTGGGTGGGAATCCCAGATACCATTGAGGCTGTTATCCCAATACCAGTAATCACTGGACTGACCAACCATGATGTAATCCCATGCCTGTGTAACGGCAGTATTACCCGGGTTCAGCTGTTCTGCCATTGCCACGTAGTTTTGAGCTGCTGTAATAGTTGCCCAGCTATTGCGATCGGGACTGTAGCCAGTACCATCAGGATCACCAAGCCATTTTTTGAATTCGGGATCACCTGCATCTGCACCGACCCAGCTACCGGATTCTACATGAATAACATCGGATTGTGAGGGGGGGTAGAGTTCCAGATAGTCCTGAATGGTAGTGCAGACAAAGCGTGATGACTGAGTTTTCACCCAGTTTACAAAAGCAGTAAAGTTGCTGCCATAGTAACCGGAGCTGCCACCGCCGTGATTATCGCCATCATGATGAAGTACGATCAGCATAGGATGGTTGGGATCAGTATTGAAGCTTTCAAGCTGACTCATGACCGCTTCGTAATTGAGTGCGCCGAAGCCACCACGCCCATCCTCATTACCAAGATAACGACTGGCAGGCACAACAATCATTTTCTTCTTCGTACCAGTAGCGGGATCGGTATATTCAGCGTAATGGGGCTGATGTGCCCAGCGGGCAGAGATTTTATTCGGTGCCCAAAGACCATTGAGCTGCACCCAATCGTTCGGATCGGGGTTTATCTGATCGGCACGGTTTGGCTGATATGTCTCATTACTGCCGCTGTAGGGGAATGAGGTTGTGGCGCGTTCAAAATGAGCATTATCTACCAGAACCCATTCGAGCCCTTCTTCCACCAACGGGGGGATAATCCAGGGTGCGAAAGCATTTTCAGGGGGGAAGATACCCTTTGAGTAGCTGCCTGTAAAGTTTGTCTGCATCATGGACTTCTGTTTCTGCAGGTGTTTCCGGATATCACTATTGCCAATCAGGGGCATCAGGGGGTGGAAGTATCCGAATCCAACCATATCGAGGCGAGGGTTACCGAGGACGGTGTTTTGATTCTTGATATTGTTCCAGTGAGATTTCCAGTTTGAGAAGTTACCGTTCCCATTTGCCTGCAGGTTGTTCAGGTTTTCAATCAAGGAGCCTGAGAAGCTTACCTGTGCACCGAAGTTACCGAGACCTGCGTTGATACCTGCCTGGACTGCGTTTTTGGGCCAATCGTTGTAAGGACCGGTGCGGTCATTGAAGACATTCAGTACACTGAAGGGGTAACGGTTGTTACTGATCGTAGTTACCACCGATTCATAAGGCCAGTAGATCGGCTGATGCATGTGCCACAGGAACGCAATGTAGATGGGGGGGGTTGTTTTCGCCTGATCCTTTTGAAGGGTTTGCTGACCATACAAAAAGGATGAAATAAGCAGGAACTGGGAAACCAGCAGAAGAAGTATAGTTTTATTTTTCATATCACTAAAGGATTATTCATAAACATTATCAAATGAAGTACGGTGCAGTTCCATGAACGTGGGATCGACACAGGGATCATAATTCATGGCTACCGGATCACTGAAATAAAAAAGCCATTCCCTAAAGATACGGTTCTTAGGGGAATGGCTAAGAGTCAAAAATTAGCGGCAATGAGTAAGCATAATAGAGTAGTTAGTGTGTAAAAGATACTTGCAATTATCTCTTTCATCTATTAGCGCTTACTTACGCTGTTCCCTGCTGACAGATGGGACAAAGTCCTCTGGTCTGCCGATTTTGGGTAAGCCAAGGATTTCCCGTGAGCGGTCAAGGGCGTCATCGATATTGCCGAGAACATTTTCAAGACCGATCTTATCGACATATTTTGCCTGCTCAAGTGCGAAGAGTGGTTGAGCGTGCACGCCAGATAGGACCAAAGTGCATCCACGTTTTTTTGTATAATGCAGCACTTCCTCAAGGGTGTGGATGCCAGAAGCATCAACAACCGGAACATTGCGCATACGCACAATCAGCACCTTTGGCATTTCTTCAACATAGTCGAGGGCATCACGAAACTTTGAAACCGCACCGAAGAAGAATGGGCCGTTGATTTCGAAGACTTCCACACCGGCAGGGATATTTTTCCGGTAAATCGCATTCGTATCAGCCGCAAGTGCCTCTTCATCATCATCGTCCCTGAGTTCCCGGGTAACCACACCCACATTCGATACGGTTGCCATATTCCGCATAAACAGCAAAAGTGCCAACAGCATTCCAATCTGGAGGGCAACGGTGAGATCTACGATGACAGTCAATCCGAAAGTGGTCAGTAATACAATAATATCACTGCCGGGACTTTTGAAGACCTCGGCGAAAGAGCGCCATTCACTCTTATTATAGGCTACCATGACCAGGATTGCTGCGAGGGTTGCCATAGGGATCAGTTTGGCGTAGGGACCAAGAAAGAGCGTGATTGCAAGCAGTACCAGTGCGTGAATCATGCCTGCAACAGGTGTGCGTCCGCCATTCTTTATGTTGGTTGCAGTACGGGCAATTGCGCCTGTGGCAGGGATTCCACCAAAGAGAGGTGTCACCACGTTTGCCACACCCTGGGCAACCAATTCCATATTCGAGCGGTGTCTACCCCCTATCATACCATCGGCGACCACTGCCGAGAGCAATGATTCAAT
>JAEXTR010000386.1 GCA_023406915.1 Bacteroidota bacterium | reverse complement strand
GCCCCAGACCATACTGAAAATACACATTTTTATCAGGAGTACAAGGAAGAACACAGTGGCAATCCCCTGAAATCCTGGCTCGTCTTCGAAGTTCTGGGAGCTTTGGTGGGTGCTTTCGCATCAGGTCTGATATCAGACAGACTTCGGCTTACACTAGAGAAGACTCCCGGTGTTGCTACCCGAACCAGGGTTATTACTGCACTTATTGGTGGTGCTCTCTTCGGTTTTGGTGCCCAGTTTGGCAGAGGGTGCACTAGCGGTTCAGCACTTAGTGGGATGGCAGTCCTTTCAACAGGTGGACTGGTTACCATGATGGCAATTTTCGGTGGTGCATATATGTTCGCTTACTTTTTCCGCAGGCTTTGGCTGGAAAGGGGAGTATAAGATGGGACCACTAGTACCCGATATTATAGGTAATGAGCTGAATTATATTATCGCATTTTTAATTGGCATTGCATTCGGATTCATCCTTGAGCAGGCTGGATTCTCTACATCGAAAAAGCTTGTAGGTCTCTTTTATGGTTACGACTTCACCGTGCTGCGCGTGTTCTTTACTGCAGGACTCACGGCGATGATTGGCGTAATCGTCCTTGATCATTTTCACATGATAGACCTTTCAAGCGTATTCATCAACCCTTATTTTATGTGGTCAGCGCTGGTTGGTGGAGTTATTATGGGTCTTGGGTTCATCCTTGGAGGATTCTGTCCTGGTACTTCGCTTGCGGCAGCGGCTATAGGGAAAATAGATGCAATGATATTTGTGGCAGGATCATTTCTGGGTGTACTTCTTTTTGCTGAGGGGTATCCCTGGTTTGAAGGTCTTTATAAAGCTACTGATTTCGGAAATCCAAGAATATTTGAAACGCTTCAGATGTCACAGGGAGTATTTGCTGCATTGATGGTGCTGGTTGCCGTTGGAGCATTCATACTTGTCACAATGATTGAAAACCGTGTAAACAAAGGCGAGGTTGAGCCCACACTTCCACGGAAGCTTGTTATGCCGCTTGTTGCAGTCTCACTTTTGATTTCATTGACAGCATTCTTTGTACCTCCACATCAGGAACATATTGAAGACATTCAAGCGGCATCTTTAATGTCTGTTTCAAAAGTTCCTTCAATGAGCGTTGATGAATTGGCGCTCAGACTTATGAACAATGATCCGTCAATTCAACTGGTGGACATGCGATCAGAGGAATCCTTCAAACAATTCGCTCTCCCGAACGCATTACATGGCGATATCAGTGCCTTTATAAGCCGTGACTGGAGGAAGGTATTTAATACCCGAGGTAAAACGGTTGTACTCTATTCTGAAACTGAAGAGGGGGCAAGAAAGGCAGCCATGGCAGCTGAGGACCTGGGATACAGGAACTTTAAGATTTTAGAGGGTGGATTGGATTCATTTAAAAGTGAAATTCTGAATTTCAAAAGACCTGAAGGGATATTCTCATCCCGGCAGACTGATCTCTATCGATTCCGGGAAAAAGCTGCTTTAACGCTTCCACAAATCATCGAAGATGCAAAACCAAAAGTTGTACAGAAGAAATCTGGCAGGGTGCTGGGCGGCTGTTAATATGAACGTTTAATGGACTGCATATTTCGCCTGCGGAGATATGCAGTTCGCTTCCAGAGTGGGTATCAGTTCAATTGATTCTACTCAGAAGATTGACTAAATCGCCTTTAGTAAAGGGTTTTGGCAGGTAATGTGAGCAGCCTGCTTTTAAAAATGTATCTTCATCACCGAATGTGTTAAAAGCGGTGATTGCAATAATGGGGATAGTTTTATATTGATCCAACTTTCGGATTTCCCTAATTGCATCAAGACCTGAGATTCCCTTACCCAGGTGTATATCCATCAAAATAATTGTAAATGGACTGGAACGCACTGTTTTTAACGCTTCTTCACCAGTCCGCACCTTCGTAACTGCGTATGATTCCTCCAAAAAGGCAGTGAGCAGTTCCAGATTTATTTCATCATCCTCAACCAATAGTACCCGTGGTTGTGATTTCATTATCTGCGCCTGTCGTATTATTAATAAACCGTATTCGTTATTGAAAGAAAAGGAAAATTTACCTATGAAGCAAAAAAAAAGTGGCTCATGTGATTTACTACACGAACCACTTTTTAAAGTTCATTTACCGATTACGGTTCCTGAGGCATCCTTCCCGGAGTCCAGGGAGCCTGATGTGAGTCTAATTGAGACTCAATCACCTTCAGTTCTGTATTAAACAGTCTTTGCATCTCCTGAAGCACAGGCGGGAATTCTTCCATCAAAACCTCATACGCAACTTCTTCATTTCTAGTGATACCAGAAGTCGAGGCCCAATGTGTCCAGACCAGAGTTTCAAGCCTTGTCATTAATGCAGGGTGATGAGGTGGGGTTTCCTCAAAGCTGGGTTTATTAGTCTGTTTTACAAATTTGCCCAGTAGCTGCTCGATTGAAAGAGCCAGTGCATCAATTCTGCTCAACAGAGTAATTGGTGCTGAAGGTGTGGCAAGTAATGTCTGCTTCAGGTTCTCTGTCCGTTTTTTCATATCGAGTGTAAAACGGTGGGCGGCATCTATACGCTGCATGAGTTGTGATGCCTTCCTTTGGAATGCTACGAGTGCCTGACGGTCAGCAGCTGGAAGTGTAGTATTGCGTAGGACTTCTGCCTTTAACGGAACACCACTAAGTAAATCTTTCATTCCGGTACGATCAACCAGCATCATTGAGACTGTATAATTGCCAGGCATCGCCAGTACACCACCCGATGTTTCTTTCAATGGATTGAAAGAATCTGTGATAGCCTGTGGAAGAACGCTCTGATGTTTCAGGTCCCAATAAATCCTATTGACGCCTTTTGATGCAGGTGCAGTAATTCTTCTGATAACCATACCAGATTCATCAGCAACACTAAAGATCAGGTAAGGTGCGAGTTCCCGCTTTTCTTCCGCCAACATGGAATCGGTTGGTTGGGGGATTGGTTTTCCCTCCTTGAACAGTTCCTTTTCCTTTTCTTTTCTGATATCTTTCAGAGTTTTAGGTACCTCTTTCAGATAATAAGTAATTGTCGCCCCGAACTTCGGATTCGGTGCCTTATAATGACTCTGACCTAAAGAAGCACCTTCACCAACAGGCAAGTACATCAAGGCATCGGGAATAGGGAAGATGATAGCAGCAGAGTCAGCTGTTTTTTTACTGAGCAAGCGCATTGCCCGGTAATCATCAAGAATGTAGATGCCTCTTCCAAAGGTAGCAATCGCAATATCGTGTTCACGTTTTTGAAGTGCAATATCCTTGACTGCGATCGTAGGAAGCCCATTTTTCAGTTGTATCCAGTTGCCTCCACCGTTCGTTGAAGCAAAAAAACCAAATTCCGTTCCCACAAAAAGAAGATCAGGGTTTTCGAAATCCTGTTCGATGCTATGAACGGTTCCATTTTGCGGTAAATCCGATGCTATAGAAACCCAGGTTTTTCCCTTGTCATTGCTCTTTAGCAGATACGGTTTGAAATCATCGCGCTTAATGTTGTTGAAGGCCACAAATACCACATTCTCATCAAACTTTGATGCACGAATATCGCTGACATACGTGTACTCCGGAATACCCGGAAAGCTTGATATTTTTGTCCATGTTTTTGCATCTTCAGAAACCTGAAGTAATCCGTCATCTGTTCCTGCGTATAACAGATTCTCTTTAAGCGATGATTCATCAAATGATACTATGGTACCGAACTGGGAAGTAGAAACATCCTTTGCCAGAGCGTCGATACTCCAGTATTTTCCCATTACGGGGAATGTGTTTCTATCAATCTGGGCGGTAAGGTCATCACTGATAACCTCCCAGGTATAACCACGGTCATCACTCCTGAAAACCTTATTTGCTGCGCAGTACAAACGTGTGTGTTTGTGGGGACTGATGATCAGCGGAGCATCCCAATTCCACCGGTATGTCATCTCGCCTTTCCCAGGTTCGGGGCGGATTGTAAGAGCCTCTCCGCTCTTTTTGTCAAACCGAACCATACCACCATACTGGGATTCAGCGTAAACGATATCACTGTTTTCGGGATCGATTGCTGTCCAGAAGCCGTCTCCACCATTTGTGAAAACCCAGTCACTGTTTTCAATACCCGCTTCCTTTATGGTCTGTGAGGGTGCGCCCAGACTGTTGTTATCCTGTGTACCACCATAAACCCAATAAAAGGGGAAGGTGTTATCCACGTTCACCCGATAGAACTGAGTGATGGGGAGGTTCTCTTTGAAGTCATAATTGGCGCCATTGTCAAATGTTTCATACACACCACCATCTCCGCCAATCAGGTAATGGTTACTGTTGTTCGGATTAATCCACATTGCGTGATCATCCACATGACGGTCCTTTATTGAGAGTCGCTTCCAGGTTTTGCCGCCATCAGTGGTTACATGAGAGAATGTCTCGACTGAGAAAATTTTATCAATATCATTCGGATCGCAGAAGATTTCATTATAGTACTGTCCTGATGATGAGTGATCGCTCATTTTTTCCCAGGATGCACCCCGGTTTGTGGACCGGAAGAATCCACCTTTATCCTCAGCTGCTTCTACAATGAGGTATAACACATCCGGGTTGACCGGGGAGATGTCAATACCCATACCACCAATGTCAACAGATGGAAGTCCCTTCATTATTTTTTCCCAGGTTTCACCAGCATCAATCGACTTATAAACAGCTGATTCAGGTCCTCCACCTATCTTTGTAAAAACATGCCGCCTGCGTTGCTCTGAGGTTGCATAGAGTGTATTGGGGTCACGCGGATCCATGATGATGTTGTTCACACCCGTATGCTCACTGATATTCAGAATCTTTTTCCACGTCTTCCCACCGTCTACCGTTTTATATAGACCCCGTTCGCCTCCGGGCCCCCAAACTGAACCTTCAGCAGCTACATATACGATTCGTGAATCCTTTGGATGAATGACGATTCCGCCAATTTGTCTTGATTCTTTAAGCCCCATGTTGGTCCAACTGGCACCACCATCTTCGCTTTTATAGACACCATCACCATAGCCAAGAGCCCTTTGGTGATTATTCTCGCCCGTGCCTGTCCATACCACATTTGGATTGGAAGGGTCGATTTATATTCATCCAATTGCATAGGCTCCATAAGTGTCAAAGATGGGTTAAAAACTAGTACCTGCATAGGT
>JAEXTR010000387.1 GCA_023406915.1 Bacteroidota bacterium | reverse complement strand
CTGCTTTATCATTGATGGAAGCAGGTATGGAGCCTTCAGTCCTGGTTGGCGGTGTGTTAAAGGAACTGGGCGGCGCAAATGTGAGCGCGGGAAAAGGTGATTTTATCGTGGTTGAAGCGGATGAGTTTGACAGGACTTTCCTGAAATTAACTCCGGCCATTGCAGTTATCAACAACATTGAAGCTGACCATTTGGATACGTATCGCGATATCGATGATATACGGCAGGCTTTCGTGCAGTTTGCTAACTCTGTACCGTTCTTTGGATTTACTGCGATTTGTTCTGATGATCCAAATGCGTTTGCAGTATCCGGTTCGATCCACTCGAGAAAAGTGTTCTTTGGCCTGACGCGCGATGCTGATTACTACGGGTACAATATCCGCCAGACTGGCACCAAAACTGAATTTAGTATTGATGGAAAACATGGGTATATCGGTGAAGTCAGTCTATCAGTACCTGGCATTCATAATGTCAGAAACGCCCTGGCAGCACTGACGGTGAGCGCCGAGATCGGTATCCCTTTCAGAACAGCAGTTAACGCGCTGAAACAATTTACCGGAGCTGGCAGAAGATTTGAGATAAAGTATGAGGGAGACGTAACTGTCATTGATGATTACGCCCATCACCCAACAGAAGTGCTGATGACATTGAAAGCACTGAAAAGCGGATGGAACAAACGAATCGTGGCAGTGTTTCAGCCGCATCTCTTCAGCAGAACCCGCGATTTCTTTCAGGAGTTCGGGGATGCATTGAAAATTGCAGATTGTGTAGTGGTTACAGACGTCTATCCTGCAAGAGAAGAAGCGATTCCTGGGGTAACGGGTGAAATGATTGCCGAAGCGGTGAGAAAAAGTGGTCATACAGATGTCCATTACGTGCAAAATAAATCTGAATTACCTGAATATCTACTCAGGCTGAAGCGCTCTGATGATATTATTGTGACAATGGGTGCAGGTGATATCGTTCACTACGGTGAACTGCTGGTATCCGAACTGATGAATAGCGGAAACCGGGAATGAATAAAAAAACAATAGCTGGTATCATTGTATTTGTGCTCCTGGTTGCAGCTATTAGTACCCTGGTGGTAATGCATTTTCATGAGGGAATCGAAGGCAGAGTCAGACAGATATCGGTTGAAGGTGCATCACTTCACACGGCTTCCGATTATTTGGATATCCTTGGTTTTGCAGCAATGCCTGATACAGCTGTTATGCAGCTTTCGGATATTAAAGAAAAATTTATGCTGTATCCCTATGTTGAATCTGTTGAGGTACTGAAAGAAGGAAGTGGCGTTATCAGGGTTCGGTTGACCGAAAAGCGGATTCAGGCTGTAGTGCAAACAAAAGAAAAACTCTACTTCCTAAGCAAAAAGCTTGAGTTGGTGCCGATACAGGCTAGAACTGTGATGATGGATTATCCTTATATCCTGAACAGCAGTGTTGCAGGTGCAGGAAACATCGACCCGGTAAAGAACAGCGATGTACTGGAAGCGAGCGATATTATTTCAGTTGCTGGATTAGTTGATAAAAAACTTGCGGCTGTGATCAGTGATATTGATCTCAGGGCAGGGAAAGAGATTGTATTATCACTGCGGGACCGGGAAACCGGTGTGATATACGGAAACCGTAATCCCGTTCAGAAAATGCTGCTGTTGCGCAGCGTACTTGAGAACCACAATGATATTGTACGAACATCCAGATATATTGACTTACGTTTTGATAAGCATGTCTTTGTGGGATTGAACAGGAAAGAAGAAAGCTAACGAATGAAAAACAGAATCATAGCCGGCCTTGACCTTGGCACTACGAAAGTGTGTGCTGCCATAGCTGAAGCTACCCCCGAAGGTGTGATCAGGATCTTGGGTGTAGGCGTAGCTCCTTCTGAAGGTTTGCATAAAGGTTTGGTTGCCAATATCGGAAAAACAGCTGACGCAATCCGCGCTGCCGTTAATATTGCATCAAACCGTGCCGGTATTACCATTAAAAGCGTAAATGTTGGTGTAGCCGGTGAACACATCACCTCTCTGAGGCACCGTAATTATGTGAATATCAACCATCCGGACGGGGAAATCCGTGAAGAGGATCTGGAACGCCTGAACCAGGATATCAATACGCTGAAAATACCTGCTGATCGCCAGATTCTGCATGTGATTCCTGAAGAGTTTTTTATTGACCACCAGGGTGGTATTGAGTCTCCGGTGGGTATGTCAGGCAGCAGACTAGAAGCGGTAAATCACATCGTGATGGCAGCTATCCCTGCAATTCAGAATATCAGAAAATCAGTGGAACGTGCGGGGCTTGATATTGCTGATTATATGCTGCAGCCAATAGCATCCAGTAATAGCGTACTGGAAGAAAACGAAAAAGACCTTGGCGTGCTGCTGATTGATATCGGTGGCGGAACAACCGATATAGCGATTATCCATAATAAGGCAATAAAGCACTCGAAAGTTTTCGGTATAGCAGGTAATCAGGTAACTAGTGACATACGTGAAGCACTGGGTATCATTACTGCCGAAGCAGAAGCTATTAAAAAACGGTATGGAAATGCAACTGTTGCGGCAGTGATGCGTGATGAAACAATTCCCTTGCAGGGTATCGGAGCAAGAGGAAACACCTCTATTCCCGTGAGTCTGCTTGCACAAATTATTGAGTACCGGATGCGTGAGCTTTTCTCTTTTGTTGATAATGAACTGAAGAATACAGGGATGAAGAGTAAGATTAAGGCTGGTGTAGTGCTGACTGGTGGTGGCTCAATGCTGAACGGTTGTACTGCGCTGGTGGAAGAAGTGCTGGGGCTGCCTGCTAAAGTAGGCGTGCCATTGTCTCAGTACACAGGAAACTTCAGGGATATTGAAAAACCGGAATTCGCCACTGCGGTTGGACTCTTGCAGTCATTCAATGAACTGAAAAACCGCACCAAGCGGCATGAATATGGTAAACCGAATGTTGTGAAAAAGAAGAGTAGCAGCAACCGGACCAGCGGAGAAGGTATGGTAACAAAACTTATCAATACCGTAAAAGATTTTATCAAGGATTTATAAACATAATGGTTCCCATTTGCCGGAGGTTATAATGACAAACTTTATTACATTGGATCAAGAGAAGAAAGTGCCTGCTGTTTTGCGCGTTGTGGGTGTTGGTGGTGCAGGATGCAATGCTATCAATTCAATGATTGATCGCGGACTTACGGGGGTTGAGTTTATTGCCGTGAATACCGATATCCAGGATCTGGAGAAGGTGAAAGCCACGGTCAAGCTTCAGATTGGTTCAAATCTGACCCGTGGGCTTGGTGCAGGCGCGAATTCTGAGGTTGGGAAGAAGGCAGCTGAAGAGGACCGTGATAAAATTTCTGATGTACTGCGGGATAGCGATATGGTATTTATTACTGCAGGTATGGGTGGTGGAACCGGTACTGGTGCTGCTCCGGTAGTTGCCTCAATTGCGAAGAACCTTGGTGCATTGGTTGTGGGTGTGGTGACTTTACCTTTCCGGTTTGAAGGAAGGCAGAAACAGCTGATCGCTGAAAAGGGAGTTCAGGAGTTACGGCAGCATGTTGACAGTCTGATTATGATCCCGAACGAAAAACTGATGGCAATCCTTGATAAAAAGATTTCGATGCAGCAGGCATTCGACAAGCCCAATGAAGTATTGTTTGAGGCAACCCGTGGTATCGCTGATTTGATTACCGAAACAGGACTCTTTAACGTTGATTTTGCAGATGTAAAAACGGTTATGGCTGGCAGTGGTATGGCATTAATGGGATGCGGTATCGCCAGTGGAGAAAACCGTGCTAAGGAAGCTGCACGCAGAGCCATTACGAATCCTTGGTCTGAAGGATTAAGCATCAGGGGCGCTAAGAAAGTGCTGATCAATATAACCGGATCAAGCGCAGTCGCCATTGACGAAGTGTATGAAGGTAATAATCTGATTACCGAGCAGATCGGTGAAGAAGCACTCGTGATTTTCGGAGTAGTGGTAAAACCAGAGATGAATGAGTATCTCTCCTACACAGTACTCGCAACAGGTTTTAACGATGCAAAGGCTGAAGATCTCTCAGATGCCAGCACTATGCAGCATAAGGTTCCCGTTACTCCTAAGTCTGCTCCAGGCAGGCAGACTGCACGCCCGAGTGCGATGCCCTCTATCTTTGATCTGCCAGGCAATTCCATTACTGATATTGATCTTGATGATGTTGACACACCAGCATTTCTGCGTGTAAAGGCAAAGCAGGAAATGGATGAACGGGCAAGAGCAGGTGAAAAAGATATTTTTGACTCGAATTCAGACGGTGAAATCCGTAAGAAAACATTCCTTCAGCAGCGTGATGAGCTGAATGAAAACCGCCGCAATGAGCAGTCAAGCAGTTCCAGTTTTCTGAACCTTATGATGGATTAACCGGGAAACTATTCAGTCGTTAGCCTGGTTTCCAGGAAAATTTCCTGGTTCTCATCCAGGGTAATAATTAGTCGGTTCGGTCTGCAACAAATCTGACAGTCTTCAATAAAATCCTGTTTACCAGGGATGGTCAGGTCGATCCAAACACTGTTTTCCTCGCCGCAGTATCTGCAAAACCAGAGGACATCAGCATCAATGGTAGGTAGCTGGGAGCGCTTGTAAGCACGCTTCCTCTTCCGGTCATGGACTCTGTTTTCCATTGTAAACTCCTTCAAAAAGGGACATTTGAAAACCTTGCCCGCAATGTATTATAATTTAATCTGAGATGTCAAGGATATGGATGTTATGAATTTCATGCCTTGACTCTTGATAATTTATTTCCGTTATTAAGAAGTTATTTTGTTTTTAGGACTCTACACCATGGAAACCGAACTTCTCTCACGCATTCAATTCGCATTCACAATTGCCTTCCATTATATCTTTCCACCTCTTAGTATCGGATTAGGTATCCTGCTCGTGATCTTTGAAGGTTTGTATTTAAAGACAAAGAATAAGCAACTTGAGAATCTTACTCGATTTTGGGTGAAAATCTTTGCGCTCACTTTTGCGATGGGTGTTGCGTCCGGGATTGTGATGGAATTTCAATTCGGTACTAATTGGGCAACCTATTCACGCTATGTTGGTGATATATTTGGATCGGCGTTGGCAGCTGAGGGAATCTTTGCCTTCTTTCTTGAATCGGGATTCCTAGCTATCCTGGTTTTCGGATGGGACAAAGTTAGTCCAAGAATTCACTTTCTCTCAACAATAATGGTCTCTCTGGGATCAATGATGAGTGCTGTGTGGATTGTTGTGGCAAATTCATGGCAGCAAACACCAGCCGGATATCAAATAGTTGGTGAGGGGCTCAATGCCCGCGCAGAAATTACTGATTTTTGGGCGATGGTGTTTAATCCATCGAGTGTTGAGAGGGTTTCTCATACACTGGGCGGCTGCTTTCTGGCAGGGGCTTTTCTTGTCATCAGTGTCTCAGCGTATTACATCATTAAAAAGCGGCATCAGGAAACTGCACAAACTGCGTTGAAAGTCGGGCTTTTCGTAGCGCTGTTCGCTTCCTTTTTTCAACTGGCAACGGGTCACCAGAGTGCAGTGGGAGTTGCCAAAAATCAACCTGCAAAACTAGCAGCATTCGAAGGGCATTTTGACTCGTTAGCCACAGCTGATTTGTACTTGCTTGGGTGGGTTAATGAGAGTGAAAAAACAGTTACCGGAATCGCAATCCCGGGTATGCTTGGATTCCTGGTGAAGGGTGATTTTAATGCAAAGGTACAGGGGTTAAACTCTTTCCCTGATACTGATATTCCCCCCGTAAACTTCGTTTTCCAGACCTATCACCTGATGGTTGCATTAGGGATGAGTATGATAGGCATTGTGCTGGTGGCATTCTTTCTATTATGGAGAAAAAAACTCTTTACTTCTCTATGGTTCCTGAAAATTCTTGTAGCAGCGGTTTTTCTGCCCCAGATTGCCAATCAGGTGGGCTGGTACAGTGCCGAAGTTGGCAGACAGCCATGGATTGTGTATGGATTGCTCCGTACTTCAGATGCTCTTTCAAAAGCCGTGTCACAGAATGAAGTTATTTTATCTTTAGTGCTCTTTACCATCATTTACATCATGCTGTTTCTGGTATTTATTTTCCTTCTCGATAAAAAGATTAAGCACGGTCCGGAACCTTTGGAAACAGTGCATCATTCGAATCAGTAAAGGTTGTGAGTGGAAGTATGGAATTTGTATTTAATCTTCAGGTTGTTTGGTTTATTCTGATTGGCGTACTGCTTATGGGCTATGCTATTTTAGATGGCTTTGACCTTGGTGTTGGGTCACTTTACCTCCTCGCAAAAGGGGATACTAATCGCAGGATATTGCTGAATTCTATTGGTCCTGTCTGGGATGGTAATGAGGTGTGGCTGGTAACTGGTGGAGGTGCATTGTTTGCAGCTTTTCCGGATGTATATGCAACTGCATTCTCGGGATTCTATGTGGCGTTTATGCTGCTTCTCTTTGTACTGATTTTCAGGGCTGTATCGATTGAAGTACGCAGTAAGTATGAAAAGGCATGGTGGAAGTCTTTTTGGGATAAAGCTTTTTCTGTATCCAGTATTGTTATTGCATTCCTGATGGGTGTGGCAATTGGCAATATCATTCAGGGCATTCCGATTGACGCAACTAAAGAATACGTTGGCTCGTTTTTTGACCTTCTGAATCCTTATGCAATAATGGTTGGGATAACAACTGTAGCTCTTTTTATGATGCATGGCTCAATCTATCTGGTAATGAAGACAGAAGGTGAATTGCAAATACAACTTCGTGGTTGGATAAACAACACGATTATCTTCTTTGTGATCACTTATGTTACAACCACCATGGCAACCCTTATTTATTACCCTCGGATGGCGGATCATTTCCGGGAGTTTCCTCTCTTTTTTATCTTTGCGCTGCTTAATATGCTTGCGATAGCAAATATCCCGCGACAAATCTATCATGGTAAAGACTGGCTTGCCTTTTTATCCTCATCTGCTGCTATTGCATCTTTGATGGCATTGTTTGCTGTGGGGATGTTTCCAAACTTTCTTATTTCTAGCATCAACCCTGAATACAGTCTGACGCTTTATAATGCATCATCATCAGAAAAAACTCTTGAAATTATGCTGATTATGGCTATAATTGGTATCCCGTTTGTTTTGGCATATACAATATCAATATATTGGGTGTTCAGAGGTAAAGTTAAGCTTAATTCAATGAGCTATTGAGTGAATGAATACCTACTACATTGATGGTAATAACGTAATAGGGAAGGTAAGTTGGCTTTCAGCGATTCAACGAACCGACAGACAGCGCTCCAGGGAGGCTCTTGCCAGGTGGATCGATGAATATTTTGTGTCCAGAAAAGTAAAGGTTGTTCTTTTTCTGGATGGACATCCGGGGCTGAGTATACCTACGATTAAAATATCGATCGTATACTCAGAAAAGAAATCTGCTGATGACTGTATCAGAAAAGCTGTAAGCGATTCAAAATCACGCAGTAGAATCATTGTTGTTACTTCTGACCGGAGTCTTGCTGATTTTGCCCGCGCTTGTGCTTGTGCCGTCATTCCCTCTGAAAAATTGCATACAGAAATCCGGAGCAGCGGGCAGCAGGATGAAGAGTCCAAAAGGCTGGATGCACTTGAAAAAAGCAACAATGAATTTTTAAAACTTTTCTCTAGCGATGAGTGATCTATGTCCCGTTTACTGATACTATGTTTTGTGCTTATTCCACTGGTGGTTACTCCCCAAACGCTGGGGGTACATGCTCTGCACAAGTCAATGTATAAAATTGAAGATACTGCTCCCATCGGGGAAGCCTCCATTCCCATAATTCCATTAGCATACGATAAGAGTAAAGTACTCGGGAAATCAGTCTTTGGATACCTGCCAGACTGGGAAGTACAGGGTTCCGCTTCATCCCTCAGATATGATCTGCTGACTCATTTAGCTGTATTTGATTTTGCAATGGATTCGCTGGGCAATCTGAAAAACCCTTCCTATTGGCCATGGACATCAGTGATAAACACTGCGCATACTAATGGTGTGAAGGTGATCCTCTGCGTAACCAACTTTGAAGGATCTGAAATTACGTATTTTCTTGATCGCCCAACAGCCAGACAAAACTTCTTTCAGAAGCTGGCATCACTCATTTCGCAATATGCTTTTGATGGTGTTAATATAGATTTTGAAAGTTTGCGCGTGAGTGATCGGGGTGAGAGAATTAACTCATTTATGGCTGAATTATCGGCTTACCTGAAAAACCTGTATCCAACCACAGAAATCTCATTTGCAGGTCCCGCAGTAAACTGGAGCGGTTGGAATCTGCTTGGGTTGGCGAATGCCTGCGACTATGTTTTTATTATGGGATATGACTTTTATGGTAGTTGGAGCACAACAACCGGTGCGAATGCTCCATTGACTGGTGGCAGTTACAATATAACGAATACTGTACAAACGCAATATGCCCAGGCAGTTGCATCCGTGCCGCACAAGCTAATTTTGGGTGTGCCGTACTTTGGTGTTGAATGGACGGCAGAAACATCTGCCGCCTATGCCCCTGTTGTAGCTTACATCGGACATCCCCGATACAGAATTGCAGAGCCAAATGCTCAACTCTACGGAGTGCTCTGGGATACGAAATCAAAAACGGCGTGGTACCGGTACCAAACCGGAAGTACCTGGCGGCAAATCTGGTATGATAATGACTCTAGTCTGGCTTTAAAATATGACCTGGCTCTCTCTAAAAACCTAAAAGGAATCGGGATGTGGGCGTTGGGATACGACAACGGCAGGACCGAATTATGGAATTTGATTCAGAGAAAGATTTTTGATCCATCATCTGTTTCGGATACGAGGAGTGTCCCTTCCGGGTTCAGTGTCGAACCCCTGTTCCCAAATCCATTTAATCCTGAGGCATCAGTCAGGTTCACTGTCCCTGAGTATGGTGAATATCAGGTTGCATTGCTTAATACTCTCGGAGAAAAAGTGTACTCAAATACCGGCACAGCTAATCCGGGAAATAACCAATTTACTATACACGGCAGGGGACTCTCTTCAGGAGTCTACTTCCTCACAATCTCATTCACAGGTGAAACATCCGGAAAGTCTGAGTTTGTATCACAGAAATGCATACTGTTGAAGTGATAATTCGGTTCATAGTTTCGTTTTGTCTCAAACCGAGAAATTTTTAACTTTACTAATTGTAATTTCTATCTATATGGAGCGTTGAATGAAAATCAGTACGATTGGTACCGGTTACGTCGGATTAGTTACAGGTACATGTTTTGCAGAAGTCGGTAACGAAGTCTTATGTATTGATAATGACCCTAAAAAACTGAATAAACTGCAGAATAAGCAGATCCCAATCTATGAACCCGGTTTGGAAACCCTATTTCTAAGAAATATCGAGAAGAAAAGACTTGAGTTTTCCGGTGATCTTTCTAGAGCTGTAAAAGAAACTGAGATAATATTTCTTTGTCTGCCAACTCCACAGGGTGAGGATGGTTCTGCCGACCTCCAGTATGTGATGAATGTTGCTCATCAAATTGGTAAGATTATTAGTGAAAACAACATCCAGGATTATAAAATTATTGTGGATAAAAGTACAGTCCCTGTTGGTACTGGAAAAAAAGTGAAAGAAATTATTGCGGGTTATGGTATCACACAGTTTGATGTGGTTTCGAATCCAGAGTTTTTGCGTGAAGGTTTCGCTGTGGAGGACTTTTTAAAGCCAGACAGAGTAGTAATCGGTGCTGAAAACGAAATGGCGTTTAAGCTTATGCGAAAACTATACGAACCGTTTGTACGTCAGGGTAACCCAATCGTCGAGATGGATGTTGAGTCAGCAGAAGTAACAAAGTATGCTGCAAACTCTTACCTGGCAATGCGTATCACGTATATGAACGAACTCGCAAACTTCTGCGAAAAAGTTGGTGCGGATGTGGATCGTGTAAGACGAGGTATCAGTACAGATACACGAATAGGAAAAAGGTTTTTATTCCCCGGGATCGGTTACGGTGGTTCCTGTTTTCCAAAGGATGTGAATGCTCTTATTAAGACCTCCCGTGATTTCGGATCCGAAATGAGTATCCTCGTGAGAGTTGATGAGGTCAATAAAAATCAAAAAACAGCCCTCAATAAGAAGTTGTTAAAACACTTCAATGACAACCTTACCGGAAAAACGTTTGCGGTCTGGGGTTTGGCATTTAAGCCCAATACAGATGATATGCGTGAAGCACCATCGGTTATTGTGATCAAAGACCTTCTTTCCCGCGGTGCAAAAGTGAAAGCTTATGACCCTGTCGCAGAGGAATCCGCCAGATTCTATCTCGGTGATACGATTGAGTATTATCACGATCAATACGAAGTACTTCAGGATGCTGACGCTCTGCTGATTCTGACTGAGTGGAGTGAATTCAGAAATCCAGACTTCAAAAAAGTGAAGTCTCATCTTCGCAATCCCCTTATTTTCGATGGAAGAAACATATATTCTCTCGAAGAAATGGAAGAAGAAGGATTCACTTATCATAGTATCGGAAGAAGGGTCATTCAGTCGTAAAGTTGGTTTCAAAGGGGGCTTTGGCCCCCTTTATTTTTTAAGCTTTTCTGCTACCATTTGGGTGAGGTGATTACCGATACTGATTGATGCGGTAGCTGCCGGAGATGGGGCATTCAACACATGAATCATATTCTCAGATTCCTGAATAATAAAGTCATCTGCCAATCTGCCATCTCTTAGTAATGCCTGTGCCCTTACACCGGACCCGCCTTTCACTAAGTCGCTCCCCTGGATTGTAGGGACAAGCTTTTGTAATGCCTTTACAAATTCATTTTTATTCAGCGATCGGTAGTATTCCTTCACTGCAACCCCCATATGTTCCCTTGCCAGGTGGTAAATCCCAGGATACGAAGCAAGCTCAAGCATATCTCTGAGAGAGAAATCAGTATAGGAATACCCCTTTCTTGCAAATGCCAGCACCGCATTCGGACCTGCCTCTTTCATCCCATCAATTGTCCTTGTAAAGTGGACCCCAAGAAATGGAAATTTTGGATCAGGAACTGGGTATACCAGGTGATTGATAAGATCAAAAGCTGATGGTGCAAGATGATAATACTCTCCTCTGAATGGTGCAATCATGGCAGATGGGGTGAAACCTGATTTCCTCGCAACCCGGTCGGAATAAAGTCCTGCACAGTTTATGAGCAGTTTTGTACGGATTTTACCACTGCTGGTCTCAACCAACACCCCGTTACTGAGCCTGTTTGCAGTGATAAACTTTGTGTTGGTGGCAATTTCAGCACCTTTCTCAACACAGGCAGCTGCCATTTCTTCAGTGACTCTCCTGTAGTCAACTATACCTGTCTCGGGTACAAGTAATGCGTTCACGGCTGATACGTATGGCTCCCTCTCCTGGAGCTCGGCTGAATCCAGAAATCTGATACCAGACAAGCCATTATCCAATCCACGCTGATACAATGCTTGCAGTCTGCTGTTCTCTTCTTCATTCACTGCAGCAATGATCTTCCCACATAACTCGTATGGGATTCCGCGTCGATCACAAAAGTTGATAAGCTGAATTCTTCCATCACGGCAGTTTTTGGCCTTTAATGAACCAGGCCCGTAATAGATACCGAAATGGATAACACCGCTGTTGTGGCCAGTTTGGTGCTGGGCAAGACGTGGTTCAGCCTCGATCAGCATGACCGAAATCGATCTTGCTGACAGGTGCATTGCTGTGGCAGTGCCTATAATACCACCACCAACTATCAGTACATCAGACATTGTGAGGAATTATTGGTAGAATGATAAGTCAAAATAGTGATATTGTGATTAAATTAGTAAATGCATTTTTATAATTTTAATGATTTCAATGTTAGATAAGCAATCAAAAATTTATATCGCCGGCCATCGTGGAATGGTTGGTTCCGCAATTACAAGAAATTTGGTAAAAAAGGGTTATACGAACCTCATTTATCAGGAACTTGACCAGCTCGATTTGAGAAGGCAATCCGCAGTTGAGAGCTTTTTAGAAAAAGCGAAACCTGAATTAATCATTCTTGCAGCAGCTAAAGTTGGCGGTATCCTTGCAAATAATACCTACAGAGCAGAGTTTTTATACGACAATCTTATGATTGAGGCAAACTTAATTCACTCGGCCCATCAGACTGGTGTTAAGAAACTTGTCTTCTTAGGGTCATCTTGCATCTACCCAAAGCTTGCTCCGCAACCAATGAAAGAAGAATCTCTCCTGTCAGGTTACCTGGAGTATACTAACGAACCATATGCCATTGCAAAAATAACTGGTATCAAATTGTGTGAAAGCTATTACAAACAGTACGGCAGCAATTTTATATCTGTCATGCCTACAAACTTGTATGGATACTTTGATAATTTTGATCTTCAGACTTCGCATGTACTGCCGGCATTAATCAGAAAATTTCACACCGCGAAAGTGAATGGTGATTCTGAGGTTGTATTGTGGGGGACTGGTTCACCCAGACGTGAGTTTATGTTCGTTGATGATCTCGCTGATGCAGTAATCTTTGTTTCTGAAACAGCAAACGCTGCGGATTTATATGGAAGCGGTATTTCACACATCAATATCGGCACTGGTGAGGACTTATCAATTAATGAACTTGCTTTGACAATCGCGGGAATTATTGGATATACAGGTTCAATTAGATATGATCAGAGCAAACCAGATGGCACACCACGAAAACTCATGGATGTTTCCCGATTACATGACATGGGGTGGACACATTCTACCTCTCTGGCTCAGGGAATACAACGAACTTACGAATGGTTTGTGGCAAACAGATTCAATGAACTGAAGGAAATTTAAAATGAAAAAAGCACTGATAACAGGCATTACAGGTCAGGACGGAAGCTACCTCGCAGAGATTCTGCTAGAAAAGGGATATGAGGTTCATGGAATAATCAGAAGGAGCAGTTCTTTTAACACCGGCAGAATAGATCATCTGTACAACAATCCTGAAATCATGAACCGTAAATTATTCCTCCATTATGGTGATCTGGTAGATACAAGTAACTTGAATAAACTGCTCGCAAAAATTGAACCTGATGAAATTTATAACCTTGCTGCCCAAAGTCATGTAAAAGTTTCATTCGAAGTTCCTGATTATACCGGACAGGTAGATGCCCTTGGAACTCTTAGGTTTCTTGAGGCGATTCGTGAAACTGGCCTGCAAGAAACGAAATTCTATCAGGCCTCAACAAGCGAACTGTATGGAAAAGTGCAGGAAATCCCGCAGTCTGAAAAGACTCCATTTTATCCCCGTTCCCCATACGGAGTCGCTAAACTTTACGGTTACTGGATTATTGTAAATTACCGTGAAGCCTACGACCTTTTTGCCTGCAACGGTATCTTGTTCAACCATGAATCTCCACGTCGCGGCGAAACGTTTGTTACCAGGAAAATAAGCCGAGCGGCTGCCCGGATTTTTGTTGGACTGGACTCAATTCTTTCACTCGGTAACCTTGACGGTAAACGCGATTGGGGGTATGCCCCCGAATATTGTGAAGGTATGTGGCGGATCTTGCAACAGCCGAAAGCCGACGATTTTGTGCTCGCAACCGGAGAGACCCACACAGTGAGGGAG
>JAEXTR010000369.1 GCA_023406915.1 Bacteroidota bacterium | reverse complement strand
GCCAGTACGTCACCAGCCTGACTCGCAATTTTCTTCCCATTTTCAACTTCCTCTGTACCGCGCCTGATTGAATTTACCGCAATACCAGTATCGTGCTGAATTTTTTTGATCATATCAGCAATCTCTTTTGTAGCGCGTGAGGTTCGTTCAGCCAGTTTTCGGACTTCGTCAGCAACCACTGCAAACCCACGCCCCTGCTCACCAGCCCTTGCTGCTTCAATAGCTGCGTTCAGGGCCAGCAGGTTGGTCTGATCTGCTATATCATCAATCACCTGTATGATTTCTCCAATTTTATCACTGCTTTGCCCTAATGCAAAAACAGTGTCTGCGGCATCATTGACCACTTCAGCAATCCGGTTCATACCCTCTGAAGTTTTTTGAACGACTTTGCCACCCTGTTCTGCTTTATGTTTCGACTGTTGGGCAGCTTGTGCCGCATCATTGGTGAACCTGCTGTTCTCAGTTACCATTTGCACCATTTCGTCCAATGCAGCAGATATTCCATTTGACTCTGCTGCGAGATGTTGTGTTGCCTCAGATATTCTCATAGCATTTCCAGAGATTTCTTCACCAGCCGTGGAGGTTGTTTCAATGGCATGAGTAAGCTCTTCAACCAGAGATGTGAGAGACAGGCACACTTTGTTGATTCCATCTTTAAAGCGCTGATAATCACCCGAATACTCACCTGTAACCAGAGTACGCAAATCTCCAGACTGCATAAGTGACAATACCTTCACACCTTCACCTAATGGAGATGCAATTGCCGTCATTGTGTCGTTCATACCTTTTACGATTTCTTTGTATTCACCGTCTAATCCGGAATACTCTGCCCTTACCGACAAGTCTCCGTCAAGCGATGCCTTGTTCAGATGGCGCGTTGCGGTAACCAATTTCTGAAGGTTTTCCCTAACTGCGATCATCCCCTTGCCAAGTTCATCCTTCTCTGAAAGTAATTCCGCATTTCCCCTGATATCCCCCATAGCTATTCCAATCGCCATGTCAGTATGAGACCGTATTCCTACCCGTAACTTCTCGACAGACTCCATCAGTTCTCCAATCTCATCATCACGATTACAGGCAACTGGAACCGAAGTATCACCTAGTGAAAGAGTCTTAAGAGAGGTAACTGCTACATCCAGGTCAGATAGAATGCGCTTCTGCATAAACCGGTTGATCAGAAATACAAGTATAATAACCATGAGAATGGTCATACCTGCTGCCTGAAGTTGATGGGATAGTATAGAACTGTTCGTTTCAGCATGTGAATACCGAATACTGGTAATAGCGAGTGGATCTCCGGTTTTTGATTCATGGCATGAAATGCAAGTTTCATTAGAAAGGATTGGTTCAATAACCCTGAAGACGGGGGCACCCTTAAAATCCTCTTCAAAGTGTATCGCCTGTTTGTTTGTTAAGACTTTTTTCTCATGCTCGTCAAGGTCGGATTCGGCATTATCCCGGATGAGGTTAGTGGGTGTAATCCTTAAGTTTGCAATACCCGGAATATCTTTTGACTTTTCGACGAATGGCTGAACATTCGGCACGCCCTCAGCCATCGCAAACTCAATAGAGTGCCTGATGGCAGTCGCCAGTTCACGGGCACTTTCATGCGTACGATCGTATGTAAGATTTGATTCCTGATACATCAGGAAAAACATCATGACGGCAATAACCGCAAATAATACCCCACCAGTGATACGCGTTATCTGAAAGGAGATAGATTTTCCCATCTTCATAGCTTCATCCTTTTGTTTCAATGATTAAGACTGTGCATGACCTAATGATGCAGGCAGTGTGAAACCGGGAGAGAAGAATTTGAGTTTTCCCGCTGTATTATCGCTTAATTTAAATTTTGTTTAAAGAGTTTATGTAAAAATTATTTTTACTAAACTGTATAGTTTCTGAGTGGTTTGATAAAGTACTGTCTTACTAACTGGTAAACATGTAATCGGACACCCCCTTACATCTATTGAGAGCGAGTATCCTCTCCGGAGGCAGGATTACCAGCTACCTTAAGTCCCTGTATGCAATATGGCTTCGATATACCTTTGTATCTCATAGAGAAATGCCGGAACTATCGTATCATTTTCAATATAGATTTCATGCCCTGCGCCCTTAACCCAAAGGAAACGTATAGCAGATGCATTGTTCGCAAATTCGAAATGCCCTTCGGGTGCAACATAGGTGTCTTTTTCTGCCTGAAAAAGCAATACCGGAATATCAATTCTCTTCACATTCTCCGCTTTTACTACATCATGCGTGAGCCTGATGAATTCTGAAACCGCTCGCCAGGAGGCACCGTAACTTGGTCTTTTGGTTAAAGAAAGGGTCGTATTGTGCCAGTATTCACCTTTTTCATCACAGAGGGTTGCAGGATTCGGAGGATCATACAGATAATCATGGGTTGAATCAAATCCGCGGTGTCCCAGGGCATACTCAGCCTCTTGTCCCAGCAAAATCATTATTCCGGATGTCACGTCAATAATGAAATCTGGTGGGGCATTTCCAATCTTCATCATGGGGGCGTTCAGAATAAGTCCATCAACGAAGCCAGGATGCATTTGAACTGTTCTGGTGGCGATAGCACCACCCATAGAATGACCAAAGAGGATGGTTTTTAATCCTTTGCCATGTTTTACAACAGTGTGTGCAATGAACTTGTGGAGATCGTTCGTGAAGGTTTCATATTGGTCGACGAAAACCATTGAACTATCAGATACAATTCTTGTTGAGCTACCATGTCCAAAATGATCCAGTATAAATACCTGGTACCCCATCCTCAAGAGATAGTAGGCAAGTTCTTTATACTTTTCCTTCCGTTCAGTAAAGCCATGCGATATCACAACATTGGCTTTGGCACTATCTAACCGATAATAATCATATGAAATCGTATGATTACTATTTGTAAATGTTCCGCTGATTCTGAGGCTATCAACGAACGGAACCACAAGAGTATCCATTACCTGTGCATATTCTGCAGTCTTGATATAGTCAGGATTGATAGGAATCGATAAGTTAAGCGCAGTCATCCTGGCTGATGATGAATCATAGTTGTGGATATAGTTATAGACTGATATGATGACCGCAAACGCGATAAGCAGTATGGACGTAAGTTTAAGTTTCATAATTCAAACAATTAACACATTTGTTCACATGGACATTCAACGATGGGATATCATATAGCATTTTCAATAAGTGATGTATAGTTGGTCAGCTAGTTTTCCTCATAATAGTCCAGGTCCAGCTTCTTGATTTGATATGTGCGCTTAACCGAAACTCCAAGATCGTATTCAATCATCAACTCAGCCAGTTGCTCTCCATCAATCAAAACAATTCTGGGTTCAATAGAAGCAACAAACTCACGCGCAGAACTGGGGAAAGATGAAGTAGTAATGAATATCCCTTTCTTTGCCTTCTTTGCGAGCAGTGCGCCAGCAAAATCGCGCACCTGTGCAATGGGCACCATACTATCCCATTTTTTCGCCTGTACATAGATAGTATCAAGGCCAAGTTTGTCCTCCTTGATCAGTCCATCAATCCCGCCATCATTACTTTTTCCAAGGACCTCTCCGGCTTCTACCTTTGAGCCCCCGTACCCCATTTTGAGGAGGAGGTCGACAACTAAGTATTCAAAAAACTTCGGTGTACAGCTCTTAATTTTATCAAGAATCTCGGTGCTGAGCATTTTTAACAAACTGGAAAATGATTCCTCTATTACCTCATCAATCGGTAATTCGACTGATACTGCATCCAAATGAGTCTCAGGCTTTGCCCCTTTTCGATTTGCTCTTAATCTTTCCTGGTATTGACGATACTGTGGAATCGAGTATAAGTACTTGAAGTCTATAGCTTGAGGTGGATTTGAGAGTATCTTTAGCCCATCTTCTGTAATCCTACAATTACCACGCGACGGATAATAAAGAAGTCCTGCGTGCTTCATGTAGGACAGCGACCAATAGACCCGATTGTCAAATTTAAGTGAATTTCCGCTCGCTAACATTTCATTTCTATCCTCTTCTGAGAGTTTCAACTGATCCGCGAGTTTTGGAATTAATTCTGATCCCTTATGGATCTGATCATCCCCTAAAAGTTTTAACAGGGGTAGCATAATCGTATTAAAATCTGGTACCATCTTGAATCACCATAGAATTTGATTGTTACTACTGTAAAAATAGAAAAACTTTTTAATAATGAATTATGAAGAATAGTAGTAGGAAGGAGAAAAAATATACTGGCATAAAGTCAATCTGAAAGAAGCCTTGGTATTGGTAATTGGAGGTAATCTATGCACACCGAGTACTACAACTTAACATTTACACCTACACCAACACCACCTGCCAGAATGCTTTCGAGGTGAGGATAAAGATGAACCCCGGCATTGTGTTGATGAATGAAATATAAAGCAACATCGAATAGAAGCAGAAAACCGCCCTGAAGCAATAGACTATTCCCATATCCTTTTAACCGCTCAGCGTTTGCTGAGTTTTTCGATCGTTCTTTAAGATATAGCCCCGTTGCAATGTAGGCAATATCTAATCCCGCATTGAGAAGCAGAAAACTTTGGAGAGATTGATGATCTTTTATGATCTCCAGTCCAGACATGGTGGCAGGATCAGCACCAACAGCTTCTAGATAGCCGAATGTAGCGATACCCAGATTCACTACATTCCAGAAAGCATTAAACTGATGGAAATATTTTGCTTCTCCATTATTGGCAAAATTGCCATAAGTTCCGACGCTAATATTTCCCGCAGCCCATGAACCCAGGGTGATCATCGCTGCTTCATTGATTGCCATTCTGCTTTGATGGAATTGAATCAAAGAGTCTCCTGCATGCATTTGTGCAATCAATGGAAAGGCTGAAGAAAATAGTAGAATCAGGAAAAGATGCACCGTCCTGGTTCTCATGAGGGATTCCGCTTACTAATGATTCTCAGCCCCATTCCACCAAAGATCAAATGATGAAACGGAACCACAGAATACCA
>JAEXTR010000361.1 GCA_023406915.1 Bacteroidota bacterium | reverse complement strand
AAGCGACTTGAAGATCACACAAGAGATCATGTCAAAAATCTTGAGCGGTCAATTGAACAGATCAGTAATGAAGAGAACCTACGTCCTAAGCGAGTTTTAATCAGCTCTATGGGAAATAACCTGATCATTTCTATTATCATGGTATTTGTTGGAGGGTTTTTTGTAAAGATTGTTGACCCGAGTGCTTCAGACAGCGGTAGAGGTTTTTTCCCTGAACTGCTGACTACCGGGTTGCAGTGGGGGGGAATCATTTTCATAATTGGTTCTGTAGTTTCCTTTATCAGTGCATTTATGTCGAAAAACGAGATTGCCACAAACCGAAAGAAACTAACGCGTGAAGTAATCTCTGCCCAGAATAAATTGAAAAACGACAGTACCAGGCTACAGCAGGAATATGACAAAGCTGTATTGCAGTATCATCACACCAGGGAGGACAAATTGAGAAAGTACCGTGACGATGCGGCAGAACTGGAAGGGAGGAAGAGCGAGCATCGGGCACAGGTAGTGGAAAAATTTAACGCTGAAAAAGAGAAGGTGCTTGAGGGGTTGAGCAAGGTATACAATAGCTGAAAGCCGCAACTAAGCCAATTGCGGCTTTCAGAGAAAAATAGATCTTTATTTCATCAGCATAAGTTTTTTAACTGATTTCTTCATAGCTGACCCATCAATAGGTGACAATTCGAGAGAATAGAAATATGCACCTGCTGCAACATTTGCAGCATTCCAACGCACTTCATATTCCTGAGCGTCTTTATACCCATCCACCAGCGTTTCAACCTTGTTTCCAATGGCATCGAAAATTGTCAGTTTAACTCTTCCGGCTATGGGCAGAGCAAAACGAATCACCGTTGTTGGATTAAATGGATTCGGATAGTTTTGCTGAAGAGTGAAGGATTCAGGTTTTAATACATTGACTAAGACCTCAGCGGAATAGTTCACCGTACCATCATAATCAATCTGACGTAATCTGTAGGTGTAAGACCCAGCAGAAATTGCTGTGCGGTCGTGGAATGTATAATGTGCCTGTTCGGATGTAGTTCCTTTACCTTCAACGAAACCAACGGTGGTCCATTGAGCAGCCTTATCTGATCTTTCGACATAGTAACCACGATTATTTGTTTCAGTAGCCGTTGACCAATCAAGCCGAATTGCATCTTCACTGACCGCAGCACTGAATGAAATCAATTCAACCGGAATGTACTGTGATAAAGATAAGGTCATGGTTCTTTCATGAACCGGTATTCCATTCGGTCCTTCTCCACGAATTTTCAATGTATAGGGCTGAATAGTGACTCCACCTGAAGTTTTAACTACTACTACAACAGAATCAGGAAAAGTAGTGATAGTGTTTTTGCCATTCAGGAACGAGATGTCAAACTGCCCCTGAGTGGGCTGTGGTGTAACTGAAGCGGTGAAAGTGACTGATTTATCATAGAGCTTCACTTCAGGAACAGCGGCAGTCACCATAGCACTATCGTAGTCATTCGCGATATTTGCGGTTCCAGGCGAAACGGTCATTGCATAGTCAGGGAAGAAGGTAAAATAGCTACCATAACCCATACTCCGAAAATCAGTATAGAGGATACCCCCCTGATCACCGTAAGTCATCATAGCATCGTAGTCTCCCTGATATTTGGGAGCGGTTCCACCCAGCCATATCTTGAAAGAACTGTTAGTTACCCTTACATTCGGTTTAAATGTCACTCCACCATCATCGCTGTAGGTGGCATACACATCCATACTGTCTGATGTTGGGATGCGGCGGGTATCATACCATTTCACAAAAAGTTTCCCTGAAACTTTATCACACCAGATTGCAGGAAAGAACTGGAAATTATTTTGAGTATTCGGATCATCGTTCACAGTGACAGGCTGTGACCAGGTTGCACCCTGATCAGTGGAATAGCGACTAAAAATATCAGACTTTCCACCGCTGCCAACGGGTTTATTGGACGCGTAGACAAGATACAAACGGCCGCGATACGGACCATAGCTGTTATCAGCAGCAATCATAGGATAAGGTCTTGTGCGCATTCCTTGAACAGTAGATCTGCCGGAAATTTCAGTACCAATAACATTACTGAATTGATTTGCTGATTTCAGCGTAAATGATGCACCGCCATCTGTTGATGCATAAAAAGTATAAGTACCAGCAGCATTAGTACCAGAGTGTGTCACTACATATACAACTCCGCCAGGTACATCAGGTGATCCGGTTTTGGGACCAACGGCAACCATCATTCCAGGAAGAGACTGGGTTGAAAACGAATAGGTTGACTGGAAAGAGGTTCCCTGGTTTGTACTTCTCCAAAATGCGCCGGAGCCACTGTTCGTCATAGTACAATACACATAGTTAGCGTAAGGACCGGAGGTTTGATCACAGGCGATCCAGTTTTTATCATTGCCCATAACTCCGGTTACTGCTGCCGACCAGGTCACACCATTATCGGTGGATTTAATGACTTTTGCCCCCTGAATGGTGGATGAACCATACATATTCTGATAGTAGAGATTTCCAATACTATCGTAGGCTGTAACAGGGTCTCCCCACATGCTAAAACCAAATGGTGGAGTACCAGCACCCCATGAGATTGCATCATTCGTCCGATATGCGCTATTGGTGTTATATGCCCCCATCATCTGCTTGATATTGGAAGGATTGAGGGAGAAGTGTGGCTCTGCACTAGCGGTACCAAGATTAAAGTTATCCCACCCATTTACAGTGATTACAGCCTCAATTGGTGGATTGATTGGCGGGTTATTGAGTAACCAGGATGGGAGTTGATCGAGATTTGGGTCTTTATCTGAGTCGAGAGTCTCTTTTGATTGTGCAAATAGAGATTCAACGGTCAGAAGAGAGAGGAGAAACAGGAAGAGAAAGTATACATTCTTCATATTGCCTCATAAAGCGATAAGAATTAAATAAATAAGTGAGATTGATTCTGGGAATTGAAATTATGCATATTCTGACAAACATAAAAATGATTTATGATAAATGGTATTATTTTCTATATGCAGTCATTGAAAGAGAGAAATGACCTGGTTACGCTCCTAAAATATAATTGCTAATTCATTCAGCCTTTGTTATTTTTTGCTATACAAAATAGGTTCACAATGAAAAATTCCCTCTACGAGTGCCATATTGATGCTCTGCCCTTGGTACACCGGGGGAAGGTGAGAGAAGTGTATGATGCTGGAGATCACTATATGATGGTTTGCAGCGCCCGCCTCTCAGCCTTCGATGTAATAATGAATCAGCCGATTCCCCTCAAAGGCAAAATCCTCAATTCGATTTCTGCGTTCTGGTTTGAACGGACAAAAAACCTTGTGAAGAACCACCTGGTGTCAACAAATCTTCAGGACTATCCGGAATCATGTTTACAATACGATGAACAGCTCACTGGTCGGTCCATGCTCGTGAAAAAACTTAAAATGCTGCCAATTGAATGTATTGTACGGGGGTATATCTCAGGGTCCGGGTGGAATGACTATGTACGAACAGGTTCGGTATGCGGTACACACCTTCCTGCCGGTCTGATCGAATCAGAAAAACTGCCGGAACCAATTTTCACCCCTTCAACAAAAGCTGCACTTGGTACACATGATGAAAACATCAGCGAGCTCGAAGCAGAAAGACTTGTCGGTACCAGATTGTATGAAGAAGTAAGAAATGCGGCAATCAGTATCTTCAAAGAAAGTTCAGAATACGCATTATCAAAGGGGATTATTCTGGCTGATACCAAAATGGAGTTTGGCATTGACGAAGAATCTCACTTAACAATAGGTGATGAATTGCTCACCCCGGATTCATCACGGTTTTGGGATCTTAAGAGCTACAACCCAGGCGGGCCCCAGGAGAGTTATGATAAACAGTTCGTCAGGGATTATCTCCTATCAGTTCAGTTTAATAAGAAACCACCACCACCTGACTTGCCTGAGGAAATCATTGCGAATACCGCAATGAAATACAAAGAGGCATATTACCTGCTGACCGGACAGACAGTATGAGTACCTTGCCTGTCAAAATTGCTGTGATCGAGAGAAAAACTCTGCAACTCATCTGGCAGGATGGTACTGTGTCAGACTATCCCCTGGGTATGCTCCGATCTGTTTGTCCATGTGCAGTTTGTGCAGAAGAGAGGGTTCAGCAATCCCAGCATTATATCCCACTTTTTCATCATGATCAGGTTACAATTGAATCAATCAAACCAGTCGGCTCTTACGCTATCAACATTCAATGGAAAGATGGTCACAATACAGGTATTTATGAATATCAGTTTCTTCAGAAACTGCAAGGGAAGACAGTAAACAAATGATTCTTCCCAATCAGCTGACTGTGCTCAGAATCATTCTGACGCCGATATTCATTATATTTTTCATTTCGGAAGAGCCTTACTTCAGAGAAATCTCACTGGCAATATTTTTAATTGCTGCCCTCACGGACTGGTATGATGGATGGCTAGCAAGAAAATTTAACTATATTACGGAATGGGGAAAATTCTGGGACCCACTTGCTGACAAAATCTTAACCTCTGCTGCATTCCTTGGTTTCGTATATTTAGGTGTATTAAATCCAGTTTTTGTATCCCTGATTGTTTTTCGTGACATTGGGATTACTTTACTGCGAGGAATAGCCGACAAGCAGAGAAAGTCGATTATCACCAGTCGTTATGCAAAGATTAAGACTTTTATTCAAATGGCTTTCCTATACTATTTAATTATAGTTTATGTACTCTCACATAACAGCAGCATCGGTGGTGCAAATCCCGGGCTTTTCTCTGTTTTGCTTGATGAGAAGGTAGTATTTTATTCCATGCTGGCAGTGACAATACTCACTGTCCACTCAGGAATAGTTTATATCACAACCAATAAGAGAACGATCTCTGAAATATTTGCGGAATTGCGTAAACAACTATGAAAACCAGAATTATCAGTATTGGCGATGAATTGCTTATCGGGCAAACCGTCAATACAAATGCCGCCTATCTTGGTACTGTACTAACGGAACATAATTGTGAAATCGAGAAGGTATCTGTGATCGGTGATGAGCTGAAAGCAATAATAGACGAATTTACAGATGCGTATGATAAGTGCGAGATTATAGCTGTCACAGGGGGGCTTGGTCCCACCCATGATGATCTTACTGTAAAGGCGGTGGTTCAGTTTTTCAATACGGAGCTTGTGAAGAACAATGATGTGCTTGAGGACATTAAAGAGCGGTTTGAAAAGCTCAATCGTCCGATGTCCCCTGCAAACATTGACCAGGCACTTGTTCCGAAAAACGCTGAGGTGCTTAGAAATCCTTATGGTACGGCACCTGGGCTGCTATTCAATACAAAAGGAAAATTATTCTTTGTGTTGCCTGGCGTACCTTATGAGATGAAGGGACTGATGCAGGACCATGTGTTACCAATTCTTGCTGAACTCTCTTTGAAGCGTGGTATTATAACCAAGAGAATAACGCTATCAACTACCGGTATTGCTGAATCTGCACTATATGGTAAGCTCAAAGCCGAAGGTGTACTTGAAATAGGAGTAATTGTGGCATTTCTGCCATCACAATTCGGTGTCAAAATCAGACTGACAGCTTCAAGTACGTCGGAGGAGAATGCACTTGATATGCTTTCAGAGGCTGAACAGAAAATCCGAGGGGTTGCAGGACAGTTTATCTACAGTCGCAGTGGTGAAGAACTGGGATGTGTGGTAGGCCGACTTCTGACTGAAAGGGGACTACGGCTTGCTGTGGCTGAATCATGTACCGGAGGTTTATTAAGTTCAGTGCTGACTGATTATAGTGGCAGCAGTGCTTTTTTTGACCGTGGTGTTGTTTCCTATGGTAATGCTGCAAAAGTTGAGATGCTGGAAGTTGAAGAGGATACCATAGCTGAACTTGGTGCAGTTTCTGAACAGGTCTGTATGCAGATGGCTCAGGGTATCCGTTCGATCAGCGCGGCTGATATTGGTATAGGTATTTCGGGAGTAATGGGTCCCACAGGCGGGACTCCAGACAAACCCGTAGGATTAGTATTCGTTGCACTTTCTGATAGTGAGAATACGATTGTAAAGCGCTTCAACTTTGGCGATGACCGGCTATTAAATAAGCAGCGTACAGTGCAGGCGGCCTTAGATATGATCAGTAAGTTTTTGCTGAGGATTCCGATTGAGTGATCAGCAGATTGTATTTTCTGCATTTGTATTACCGGATACCATGAAGCGTGAGATTATATCCGCCCGCAACAGAGTACTGGAAGATAATGGTATACGTCCGAATGGATTTGAACGGGAAGAAAAACTTCACATCACAATCAAGTATTTTGGTGAGGTGAGGCAATCTGCTTTACACAGTATTTTTCAGGCTACTGAGAGAGTTATGGGATTACAACCTATTGAGATCTTCTTCGATGGCTTTTCAGTTATCTACAAAAGGGATATTCCAAAAGTACTCTACGCCAGAGTGACTCTGCCAAAGCCGGCATTTTCTCTGGTTACAGAACTTGAGCAAGAGTATAGTGC
>JAEXTR010000321.1 GCA_023406915.1 Bacteroidota bacterium | reverse complement strand
GTACAAGACGCAGGAAGCAAAGAGGATATTTTTGCACAGTATGGTCAATTGTTGTTAATAGGTATCGAAAAGTTCCGAAAAGGTGATACGAATTACGTAACGGAAAACCTCTTCAGCGATGGTGTACCTGTTACTATTCCTATTAAGGAAACCCTTTCACCAAGAGAAAATGTTGATCACTATTTTAAAAAATCACGGAGTGAGAAAATTAACAGGCAGCGGATCAGTGAATCGTTGAAAAAACTGAATCAGCGCCTTATCGCTTTAGAAAAGTTACGGGAGCGCTATCAGCTCGCAGCATCCCACCATGAGGTAAAAGAGTTAATGCAGGAACTTTCAATAGACGACCGTTCACTTTCAGCCGCCGAACAGCCGGGTAACCGTTTCAGACGGTATATTATCGATGATAAATTCCTGTTGTATGTGGGTAAGGACAGCAGAAATAATGATGAACTTACAATGGAATTTGCCAGGCAGAACGATTACTGGTTTCATGCCCGGAGCGTTTCTGGTTCCCACACAGTACTCAGGGCACCGAATCCCAAAGATTCGATTCCGAAATCAGTAATCAAGAAAGCTGCTGCAGTTGCAGCCTTTTACAGCAAGGCAAAGACTGCAGGTACCGTTCCCGTGGCGTATACTCTAAAAAAGTATGTGGTAAAAAGAAAAGGGATGGCTGTTGGAATGGTTTCTTTACTGCGTGAAGAAGTTGTGATGGTTAAGCCTGAGATTCCAGAGGGAGTGCTGGAATATAATGGCGGTTCATAACCCACTCACTGAGCTACGCCTGAGTGTTTGTTCATATATCTGATTATAACTACATTTTAAGATCGTTTTCCCGTTGTTCAGAGGGTACTGGACGGGAACCTAAAACATGTTTACAAAAGGAAGAGTGAAAGATGGTCGATTCGATCTGTATCTTTGAAGGCATCTATTATAAACGCCTGTTACCTCTGGTTTATTTCAGACCTCAGTATGACTTGCGTTGTGGTATTCTATCCCTCAGGGAAAAGATTTTAAAGCAGTATCCTGATATCCCTGTATCCCTGCATGGAAGAACCTACCTGAATGATCTGATTCACCAGCAAAATCCGAACTCTGAAGTGAATCATATCAGTGCCAAATCTTGCCTCTTTATCAATGGAAGAGTAATCGTTGATGATAACTTCAGGGATATGATTTCGCCCGATGGACCTGACAGGCTCTATATCAAGGGTGATACAATCATTGCTGCCAGGGTCAGCGGATCAAAACTGGATGAACTCAAAACCCGAATTCATGATCTGTACACACTCAGTGACTTCAATAATCTTGTACAGGAGGAAGTGGATGCAACAATCGTAAGCTATCCATGGGATCTGATCTCAAATTTAGGCGATCAGTTGCGGAAAGATTTCCACCTTATGACCCGGTATATAAAGGGCAGCAAGATTTTTGGGAAGGTATATGAGGGTGCTCATCTCCTTAATAAGGATAACATTTACATCGGCAAAGATGCTGTGGTAAAACCAGGCTCAGTCATTGATGCTGAAGACGGTCCGGTATATATAGATGATGGAGCGTATATCTACCCCAATGCTGTGATCATTGGTCCCGCTTTCATTGGTAAGAATTCCATCGTTAAAATTGGTACTCAGGTTTATCCTAACGTAAGCGTTGGAGAAGTTTGTAAGATCGGTGGTGAGATTGAAGATTCCATCATCCATTCGCATTCCAACAAAGCCCATGGAGGATTCCTTGGTCACTCTTATCTTGCTCAATGGGTGAACCTTGGTGCTGACACAAATAACAGTGACCTTAAGAACAACTATGGCAGCGTAAAGGTATTTGTAAACGGAGACCAGATTGACAGCCGCACTATGTTTGTTGGCTTAACAGTTGGCGACCATACAAAGGCTGCTATCAATACCATGTTTAACACAGGTACTGTCGTGGGAGCTTCAAGTAATATCTTTGGACCTGGGTTCCCAAGGAAATACATCCCTTCCTTCAGTTGGGGAGGTGCAGAGATGATGACCAGCTATGACCTGGAAAGGAGCCTGGAAGTAGCTAAGAGGGCGATGGAACGCAGAAATATGGAACTGACAGATATCGATGAGCGTCTGTTCAGAAAAGTATATGATATTACGAAAGAAGAGCGCCGTAAACTCGGTATGCCTCACTGATATTTTTAGACACATCATTTCAGGAAAACTAGAAAAAAATGAGACTTATAATTCAACCCAATTTTCAACTGCTCTCCCAGTGGGCGGCCAATTATGTTGCCTCGAGAATAAATGAATATCAACCAACTGAGTCGAATAACTTTGTGCTTGGACTGCCCACAGGTTCATCACCACTCGGTATGTACCGTGTACTGATTGATCTTTATAAGCAAGGTAAGGTATCCTTTCGTAATGTTACCACCTTCAATATGGATGAATATGTCGGATTGCCCGAGGATCACCCTCAAAGCTATCACTCCTTTATGTGGAATAACTTCTTCAACCATATTGACATCAGGAAGGAAAATGTTAACATCCTGAATGGAAATGTTGAAGACCTTGAGCAGGAGTGTGCTCAATATGAAGAGCGTATTATTGCTGCTGGTGGCATCCACCTTTTCCTTGGTGGAATCGGACCTGACGGACATATAGCGTTTAACGAACCAGGTTCCTCACTTGGATCAAAAACCCGGGTAAAAACGCTCACTATGGATACCATCATAGCTAATTCACGTTTTTTTGATAATGATATCAATAATGTTCCCAAACTGGCATTGACTGTTGGTGTAAAAACAGTGCTTGACGCTGATGAGGTTATGATCCTTATATCCGGGCACAATAAAGCGAGGGCATTAGCTAAGGTTGTTGAAGAAGGTGTTAACCACATGTGGACAGTATCTGCCCTGCAATTGCACCCGAAAGGTATCATTGTGTGCGATGATGCATCCACCGTGGAATTAAAAGTAGGTACGGTGAACTACTTTAAAGATATCGAATATCCAAATCTGAATCCCGATACCCTTTTGTAATCTTAGTGCATTAAAACAAAAAAGCCCCGGTGAATTTTCCCGGGGCTTCTTTTTGATATATGTTCATGGTATTAAAATCAAAATATTATCGATCAGTCTTGTTTTACCGATCCTGCAAGCAACAAGCACGAAATACTCTTTTCCGGATTCTAAGATTTCTGACTTCTCAAACGAATCTGATTGCACAATAGCCGTATAGTCCGGAGAGGCAGAGGAAACAGATTTCAAAATTCCATTCATAACATGTAATATGTCGTGGCTTCTCCTCTCACCTTCATAAATCATATTCTTTGCTGCCGTCAAAGACTTATTCAAAACCAACGCCTCTTTGCGCTCAGTTTCAGAAAGATACACATTCCTTGAACTCATTGCCAACCCGTCAGACTCTCTTACCACAGGGCAAATGACAACCTGAACCGGGAATGCAAGATCTTTGGTCATCCGTGTTATAACTGCACACTGTTGAGCATCTTTCTGCCCAAAAAACGCAAAGTCAGGCAGTACTGCATTGAACAGAATCGAAACCACTGTTGCAACACCCCGAAAGTGCGTCGGTCTGCTCTCACCTTCTAATATGGTTGAGGTTTTACCGGGAATAATGTATGTTTCAAATCCGTCAGGATACATCATGCCTGCATCAGGAAAGAAAATCACATCGGCTCCTGCTGCAACAAGCAGATTTTTGTCCCGTTCAAAATCCCTGGGATATGTACTCAGGTCTTCAGTGGCAGAAAACTGAGTTGGATTCACAAATATTGA
Organism: Bacteroidota bacterium; assembly: GCA_023406915.1. GTDB lineage: Bacteria > Bacteroidota > Ignavibacteria > Ignavibacteriales > Ignavibacteriaceae > JAEXTR01. The sequence goes on along the minus strand of JAEXTR010000321.1, from coordinate 834 downwards.
AACTACTGTGACATCTGATTTTTTTACTGATTCATGCACCAGTGATATGTGTCCGTCATGCAGAAAGCCCATGGTAGGCACAAAGCCAACAAGCTTACCATCTTTTCTCCTGGCAAGTGACCATTGCTGCATCTCCTTGATACTGGTAATTATGTGCACTAACAGCTCCTTAAGTCTTAACTGTCATTGAAATAAGATCAGAGATAGAAGACTTCAGGTTTTTTCGGTGAACAACGAAATCAACAAACCCATGTTCAAGAAGGAATTCAGACTTTTGAAAACCTACGGGTAAATCTTTACCGATTGTCTGCTTAATCACCCGAGGTCCTGCGAAACCGATCAGTGCCTTAGGCTCAGCAATATTGAAATCCCCCAGCATTGCAAAACTGGCGGTTGTGCCACCAGTCGTTGGATCGGTAAGAATCGAAAAGTAAGGTAAACCTGAGTTTGCATACTCAGCAAGCCATGCGCTCGTTTTTGCCATTTGCATCAATGAGAGGGCACCCTCCATCATTCTTGCACCACCGCTTGCGCTGATTATTATCAACGGGAGCTTATTCTTAATCGCCTTCTGAATTATTCTGGCAATCTTTTCACCTACAACAGAGCCCATACTACCGCCAATAAAACCAAAATCCATGCAGGCAAATGCAACCTCTCTACCATCAAGCTTACCTGTGCCTGTTACGATTGCATCATACATACCAGTTTTTTTGATAGTCTCGGTGATCCGGTTTTTGTAAGGTTTCGTGTCAGAAAACTCAAGAGGATCAGCACTCTTCATTTTACGATTGGTTTCCTTAAAACTTCCGTCATCGATCAAAACCTTAATAT
>JAEXTR010000311.1 GCA_023406915.1 Bacteroidota bacterium | reverse complement strand
GGTTACAATAGTCTGCCTTGATGCCATGATATAGGCATCGGGGTCATTCTTTCTGAGTAAAACAGCATCAGTAAAGCTCATACCCATAGGCACATAGCCGTTAAGGGTATCATGCGCAGATGTCTGGTCAGTCACAATCTCAGGAATGATATTGTCCTTCAGAAGGCGGGGGAGTATCTCTCCTGCATTCCCAACCAGCCCAACAGAGAGGGCTTCACCTTTAGCTTTTGCATCCATGACCATTGATACAGCTTCCTGATAGTCTGCGGTCATCTTGTCAACATAGCCAGTATCAAGGCGCTTCTGAATTCGGGAGGGATCGATATCAATGCCAAGGCAAACAGCGCCATTCATAGTAGCAGCAAGCGGCTGAGCACCACCCATTCCGCCAAGTCCGGCGGTAAGGAGGAGTTTACCCTGTAATGAGCCGCCAAAGTACTTTCTGGCACATTCTGCAAATGTCTCGTATGTGCCTTGCAGGATTCCCTGGGTCCCAATATAAATCCAGCTTCCTGCAGTCATCTGACCATACATGGTAAGTCCAAGACCTTCAAGACGGCGGAATTCATCCCAGGTCGCCCATTTAGGTACCAGCATGGAATTCACCAGAATAACGCGGGGTGCATCAGTGTGGGTCTTAACGATACCAACTGGTTTCCCTGACTGGACAAGTAAAGTCTCATCATCAGCAAGGTTATCCAGGGCTTTCAGGATGGTGTGGTATGCTTCCCAGTTACGGGCGGCTTTACCTTTACCACCATAAACAATAAGTTCGATTGGGTTTTCTGCAACATCGGGATCAAGGTTGTTCATCAGCATTCGCTTGGCAGCTTCCTGAATCCAGCCCTTGGCAGTGATACTGCTGCCCCGTGGTGCGGTGATATGTTTTACGGGTTCATTCATAGTCTAGCTTTTAAAGTTGTTTTCATACAATATTTCATATTGCGTCAGCATGGAACGGTACATCCACTTTTTGAGGAACCAGCCTTTTTGGCTTTGGACCCTCAAATGCTTCACATTCCCTTCAACGTTGGAACGCAATTTTTGGTATTCATCTTTTGTGAGCTTTATGGTCTCTTCTCCGGATTCCAGTTTGGTCAGTACTGACTGGAAAGCCTTTTCTGCTTTCACGTGTTCAAAGCTGGTATTACCCGAGATCTGTTTCAATAATTGTTTTACCATGGTGGTAAGGATTTTTCTGTCGCCTTTCGAAAGGGAAAGGGAGTAGTCATTAAAGAGTTTCTTCATTCGTTTATTTCAATAAATTTTACATTTGTAATGATAAAAGCTTTTCTCTGATTGCCTGATAGCCGGGCTTGATAACCTTATAGATGTACTCAAGTCTTTCGTGATGATGGATAAAGGCAGACTTCATGGCATTGATCGTGATTTTCTCTACATCCTCCAGAGTCAGACCGAATACCTCTGTGGCAACCATAAATTCTTTTGTCATTGTTGTATCACTCATCAGGCGGTCATCAGTATTAACTGTGACACGGAACTTTCCCTTGTACAGTTTACCGAACGGATGATTTTCAATTTTGTCAATGGCGCCAGTATGAACATTGCTCAGCAAGCAGCATTCAATCGGTACCCGTTTATCTAAAATATACTGTGCAAGGTCACCCATTCCCACGATGTTGCCATTGGAGTCATAAGTTAGATCCTCTATAATCCGGGTGCCATGGCCAATTCTGTGCGCACCGCACCATTGCAGTGCCTGCCAGATTGATTCTTTCCCGAACGCTTCACCGGCGTGGATGGTGATGTTAAAGTTTGCACGCTGAATAAACTGGAACGAAGCCAGGTGATGTTTCGGAGGATATCCACCCTCTTCACCGGCGAGATCAAACGCCACAACGCCTTTATCTCTCCAGTTCACAGCCAGTTCAGCCATATCAAGGGTATCTTTCATATTTCGCATACCGCATACAATAAGACCGTATCCAACACCGAAATCCTTTTTCCCTTTTTCAAGTCCGTCAAGAACAGCCTTCATTACATCTTCGTAATAAAGCCCACCCTGCGTATGAAAAACCGGGGCAAATCTTGTTTCTACATAACAAACACCATCGTTTTTCATATCTTCCATCATTTCATACGCAATACGGAAGAGCGATTCGCGGGTTTGCATCACTGCAATGGTGTGCTCAAATCCCTGGAGGTACTCAACAAGATTACCTTTATTTGCTCCACGGTGAAACCATGCTGCAAGCTCAGCCGGATCATCAGTCGGAAGCTTGTCGTATTTCATTTCGCGTGCGATATCTATGATGGTTTGGGGGCGAAGACCGCCGTCGAGGTGATCATGAAGTAGTACTTTGGGAACTGAACGGATAATTTCTTCAGGTGTCATAATATTTTTCCTTTTAAGCACCAAATTATTCAGAAAAAAGCGAAAAATCTATAAGAATCATCACACGTTTCAAAAATTTCTCCTCTTTTTCGTGATGAAGCAATTGATTCACCGTCACTCATATTCCAGGGGATATGTAAACGGGTTTTCACCACAGTATTGCGTAATTTAAGGGGTGACTTAATTTGAATTCTCCCTTTGTGCCACGAAAGGCAATCTATAATGAACCGTTATCTGCTCGCACTCATCCTTGCGCTCTCTGCACTGCAAGTATCAGCTCAATCGCTGTTCCTCAATGAGTTCATGGCTTCTAATGCCACTACAATCAGGGACCCTGATTATCTTGACTACGCAGACTGGATAGAAATCTACAATCAATCTGCTATTTCCGTGAACCTTCGTGACTATACCATCACAGATAACCTCACCGATCCGGACAAGTACCGTTTTCAGACTGACGTTATCATTCCTGCTGGGGGGTATCTCCTCATATG
>JAEXTR010000306.1 GCA_023406915.1 Bacteroidota bacterium | reverse complement strand
GTTCAAGTGCCTCTTCTATCCGGGAAACCGCATAAATATGGAATGTCCCCTTCTTCACAGCAGCAATCACTTCCTCATTCAGCATCAGGTCCGTCATATTCTGTTTTGGAATAATAACACCGTGATTGCCCGGTTTGCTCTTCATCTTTACGATATTAAAAAAGCCTTCAATCTTCTCATTTACACCGCCGATAGGCTGTATCTCTCCCTTCTGATTCATCGACCCTGTAATGGCTATTGACTGTTTCAGTGGAATTTTAGCCAGTGCTGAAATCAGGACGCAAAACTGCGCAGCAGACGCACTGTCACCATCAATCCCGCCATACGACTGCTCAAAGACTATATTCGCATTGAATGCCAGTGGTGCCAGCAGGCCAAACTTCTCCCTGAAATAGCCTGTTATAATTGCCATCGCCTTGTTGTATATCTTACCGCTGAATCCAACCTCGCGCTCAACATTGACGATACTGGAATTACCCGGGGCAATCGTAGCTGAAATCTTTGTTGGTTTTCCATACGAGAACATATCGCTTGAGTAAATCACAAGCCCATTTAGCTGTCCGGTTCTCTCTCCGTCAACTTCAATAAGCGTCCGCTCCTCCCTGATCATGTCATTCATCTTTTCATCATAGAGGTTATGGCGCTGTCTTGCTTCTTCGATAGCCTTCCGCACATGCTTGCTATGCACCAGATCGAGACCTTCGGTTTTTGCCCAGTAACTTGCTTCCCGTGCAATATCAGACAATACAGAAAACCGAGAAGTCAGTCTTGACTGATTACCTGTGTACCTGGCTGCATCCTCAAGCAGATACGCCACTGCATTTTTTGAAAAATCAAGCAAACCTTCCTGATTAATAAGTTTCTTCACTACCCGGGAATATTGAATAAGAATTTCCTTGCTCCTCTTCACCTCATAATCAAAATCTGCCTTCACCTTAAATATTTTTTTGAAATCATCTTCATAGGCAGAGAGGTAACTGTAAGTATAGTTGCTCCCCATCAGAATAACTTTTGCAGTTATATCGATCGGCTGGGGTTTCAGGAAGAGAGGACCAAACTGCAGGCTAACATTGGTGTCCTGTATCTGAAGCTGGTTATAAGTTAGCACCTTTTTCAGGTTCCTCCAGACCGCAGGGGATTCAATGTGGTTGAAATTCAGCACCAATACTCCACCATTCGCCTTCAGCAGGGAACCTGCCTTGATATTCATAAAGTCCGCATAGTACCCTCCCCGTCCATCACTGATTCTTTCGATAGTTCCAAACAGATTCGTATAGTTCGGTGAGGTTTCAACTACTACGGGACGCTCTGTGACAGCTGAATTATCGAGTATTATATTTACGTCGTACGAACGGGTTTTTGCGAACCGGTATAATTTCAATTCTTCGTTGTCGGTTTCGGTATCACCCGCTTTGAAGAGGGCAATATTTTCAAAAATATCCTCTTCCAGAAGATTCAGAAACGCGATAGTCTGTTCGTTGGGGAAATGATCTTTCAGTGCCTGCAAAGTACCCCGGATCAGTCCGGTCAGTTCCTCACGTTCCAGGTTCTCCAGGTTTTCCTTCAGCTCCTGTTCCAGCTTCATACCTTTTTTATACAGCTTGAACAGACCTTCCTGGTAATAGTTATACTGATCAACGATTTCCGCTGCCTCTTCGGGTGTAATCTGTCCCTTCTCTGAGAGTTCGTCTATTTTGTAAATGGGAACAACCTCGCCATTGATTACCGGCATTACCTCTGCCCGGCTTGCACCTTCAGCTTCAATTTTCCCGAGGTGAAAATTATTCTCTGCCAGTTGTTTCTTGAATCCAGAAACCAGATTATTTTCCTGGTCATTATGCTGCTCCATAAGACGTGCTCTTTTTTCGGCGTACGATTCCGATTCAAGTACCTGGGGGACCTTTGCGGTCAGGTATTTAATGGCAAGATCAATCTCACTCTTAAAACGCTTTGCTCCGCCTGCATCAAAGGTGAGCAGGATTGGTTCAACAGGATTAGAAAAATTATTCACATACACATAATCCAGGAGCTTGCTTGCCTGAGTACTGAGTGTTTGCAGGGTATTCTTAACGGTGGAGGCTTTACCAGTACCTGAAAGCCCGGCGATAAAAATGTTATAGCCCGGAGATTCCATCTCCACCCCTATTTTCAATGCCTTTAACGCTCTATCCTGCGCTATTATTTCATCAATAGGTTCAATTTCCTTAGTTGTTTCAAATCCGAGTGAAGCAGGGTCACATTTCCACCGGAGTTCCCGCGCAGTTAGCTCCTTAACCGGAGCAGCTTCTTTTAATTTCATCTTTTTGCCGTTTCTGTCACAATAGTTGTATGAAATTTCTTCAAAATTTATCAATTTACTAAGTGAGTTCCAAGAAGGTTCTTCTTTATTTGTTTTCCTTAATAACAGGCACGGTGCAGTTTTTCACTATCCGGAGGCAGTTATGAATCCCATTGAAGCCAGACAGTTTTTCCCCCATATCCGGGAAGGACTCATCTATTTTAATCATGCATCAGTCAGTCCGCTCTCATCACTTGTCGTGCATTCAGCACAACAATATCTTCACCGCAGAAGTGTTACGGCAATAGACGATTACAGTGTTGTTGAGCAATCCATCATCGATGCAAAGAAAAAACTGAGTACAATCATCAATTGTGATGAAGACCGGATTGCGTTTTTTGACAACACCTCCAACGGATTAAATGTTATTGCTCAGGGGATACAATGGAAATCCGGTGACAGGATTATCCTAAACGATATTGAGTTTCCTTCAAATGTATATCCCTTTCTGAATCTGAAGCCACTCGGTGTTGAAGTGGACTTTGTGAAATCGAAAAACGGTATCGTCTCAGCTGACGAAATTATTGCGGCAATCACTCCGCGCACACGGATGATCTCAATCAGTTATGTACAGTTCCTTTCAGGTTATCGTGCTGATCTGCAAGCTATTGGTGAAGTATGCAAACAGAAGGATATCCTGTTTACCGTTGATGCCATTCAGGGACTCGGTGCGGTGCAGCTTGACGTAAAGCAATGCCATATCGACTTCCTTGCCTGCGGAACCCAAAAATGGATGATGGGGCTCATGGGGCTTGCATTCGTGTTTATTACCGAAGAATTACAGGAGCACATTTCACCGAAATACGTTGGCTGGCAGTCTGTGGAAGATGAATGGACTCTTCTGAATTATGACCTTGTACTGAAAAAGACTGCGAATGCACTGCAAAACGGTACCATCAGTGCAATTGGTGTCAGTGGATTTAATGCTGCGTTAGACCTTTTTCTTAAGGTTGGAACGCAACAGGTAGAAGACGCTGTTCTTCATAATGCGAGGCTGCTTTCAGAACGCCTCCAGGAACTTGGATATGATCCCGTGCTGAAGCACATGCCTAAGCGTCATCAGTCAGGTATAGTCAGCTTTCATTCACCCGATTCAAAACGGCTGTTTCAGAAACTGATGCATAATAATGTCCGGTGTTCCCTGCGTGAAGGATATGTAAGATTATCCCCGCACTTTTACAATTCTGATGATGAAATTGAAACAGCAATAGATATTATTAAAACGAGGATGTAACAATGTACGTACGCTCTTTCCTGCTTGTATTCCTTTTACTGGCAGCCCCTCTCTTCTCTTCTTACCACGGGAAAGATTCGGTGCTTATTCCTCTCAGCGTAGGGAATATGTGGGTATTTGAGGTAACCGAGTATACTGACTCATTTGAAGTCATGAAGACCTACTACGATACCGTCAGTATTGTAAAAGATACCAGCATAATGGGAGACCATTGGTTTTACCAGCTCACTTCTTCAAACGGTAATTACACTATGGTAACCAATTTTGAAGGTGGGGTGTACTGGATGTTTGCAGATAAGTCATTTAAGGCACAGTCAGACCCATTCCTTGCATTTGCCTATCCATCTCCGGCAGGTCAACAATACACTTTCGCAAACTTTACTGCTGAGGTAGCAGATACGGCATTGCTTGCCAGCACACCATTTGGTCAGAAGGAGTGCTATCTGTATGTTCTATCAAACCCAGAGAGCCCTGTCACCGTAGAGTTTATCATTAGCCCGGGTGTGGGAGTCCTTAGCATTGTCCGGAAACAAAATGACCAGATAATGGTAACTACCCAGCTTGCGGGGATGAAACTTATCTGACGTCCCGGAGACGCACAGTACCCGTAAGACAGGTGATATCCACAGTGGCACCACCACCATTCATAGTAATGACAGCTGTATCCTGGCGCTGATTTTTGTTGAAGGAAATTGGGTAACGGTCGTTCCCGATAAAGATTTCGGTCATCCGGGATACCTTCACCCGAAAAGTAATTTTCTGATCAGGGTTGAACCGGAGGTTGACATCCCCTATCGCAGCATGAAAACCACTTCCTTCACTAATTCCTTTATAGCGATCAATCGTTGTGCTGATATCACCGGCATTTGATCTGAGTGAGCAGTAACCGGCAGTCAATCCAACCCGGATATCGCCAGCGCCACTTTCAACTTTCAGTGATTGCTGACTGCTTTGCACAGATACATCACCGGCACCCGTGTATATCTCGGCAGCCTGCTTCAGTTCTCCGGTGCGCACTTCGCCCCCCTGAGTTCTGATTTTAGCTGTTCCGGTAATATCCCCAACTCTGATATCACCACCCGATGACTCAATTTCAGCTGAACCATACACATTAGCAACACGGATTGATCCACCGAGCGAGCTGACAGTCAGTCTGATTACATTGCCAATATTGACATCGCCGCCGCTCGTCATGAGGTGAGCTGTTCCCTTTACCTGTTTTACATCAATGTCGCCGCCGCTCGTCTTCGCTTCCAGATAGGTAGAGTATCCCCTCAGGGAAATATCACCCGCTGAAGTCTTGCAACGGATTTCACTCTTAAAATCACCTTCGATTCTGATATCA
>JAEXTR010000231.1 GCA_023406915.1 Bacteroidota bacterium | reverse complement strand
GTTGAAGAGCATATAGGCTGAATCAGGAACAATCGGCTGACCGTTCAGCAGGGGAATGCACTCGTAGGGTATCCGTTGTTCACCCCCCATCATGTGGCGGAGCACCGCATCTGCAAAAACCTGAATACCGGCATCCTTGAAAGCCCTGATAGCGCGCTGCAGTTCACTCCGGCTGCCAAACCGGGTTTCACGCGTACCCTGCTGAAAATACTCGCCAAAATCGTAATGATCATACGGATCGTACCCCATAGAGAAGCTTCCGCCGGCACCCTTGACAGCATTGGGGAACCAGACAGCACTGAATCCGGCAGACGCCAGACGCGGAGCCATACTCCTCAGGGAATCCCACCACACACCACCGGGAGGTGAATTCCAGTAGAAGCCCTGCAGGAAGGCATCACTCTTCGGTGCAACAGTAGTCATCTGTGCCGGGGTATGAAACACCACGGTGAGGGTGATAACAATTATAGTCAGTATTCGTTTGATCATAAGGAAATTTCCTGGCTCGTAGGGAAATGAATGTAAAAAATTAATTTACGCAATTCGGCAATGAAATAAAATAAATCACCTTCCCGCAAAGGGGGAGGGGAAAGATGGGAAAATTGAAATATGGGGGCATTTCCCTGTTATAGAATCAATCATAGATACGGGTCAGTTCCCATATCAGAATCTTCCAACTTACCTCATTCTCCTGATACCCTCATTAAAAATACACTGAACACTGATTGCTTGGCACCGATCCCAGCGGGATCGAAGATTTGTAGTAATAGCGCAAAAAAAGCAAAATTCGACCCCGTTGGTGGTCGTACTCCAAGAAAACTATCAGTAGAATCTTCATTTTTTTAGGAAATTATTCCGCAAACGAATCGATTACTGGTTACAGGAATATTGTTTCTTTTCGTCATGGTTACATCTAATTTGAGCCTAATTATGGGGGTGAGAGGGAATCCTGCGTGAAGGGCGGAGTGATGGGAGTAGCCGCTGCCGGGGTTTGGGTGTGCGGGGTGGACAATTCTGGGGTACCTGCCGGTGAGGAGGTAGTATGTATGTTTCTATGCGGTGCTGATCCTGTGGGAGGGGTAAGACCTGCGCCGGGATCAGGGGTCTGGGTTGAAATGGAACCGGGGGAAACACTGGGTTGGGGTGTATCTGTGGGTTCCGGGGTGTTTGGGTTTTTGATTGGTAAACAGCACTAGTGAAATGTGAACACCTATCACCTATCACCAATGAAACATTATCGAAGGAAGCTTGATATTAATGAAATGGAGGATACCAATAACATTAAGTACTTTGTGGGATAAGAGGTCAGTTGCTCCGTCTGACCCATAGCCTTAGAGGAAAGTGATCATTGGGGTGAAGGTTCTAAAAATGCATTTTATAAAGTTATCACTGAATCTAATCAGAATCACTACATATATGTATCAAGATTGGAAGAAAAAGCCTGAAATAGCTTAAAGACCATCTCCAAGAAATTTGGCAATTGCCATCTCAGATTAACAGATGCGATTATTTTCTCTCTAATATATGCAAGTATTCTTGAGTCTTACTTGCCGAATAGTCACGATTATTGTCTGCTTTGAATCTTGGATAATCATTCTTAACCATCATATAATACTCCCCATATCTGGTCATCATTTCTTTTATCTTCTCTAGTTCAATGATACCTTCATTATTATAACTAAGGAAGATATACTTAAAGTTGGCATTTTTTAATATGTCGTTTAATGAGTCATTAGCTTTTGATTGGATGCAGTAATTGGAACGATAATAATCTCGAAGCCCAGTTATTCCTTTAGGATAAAACTCTTTGTACTCAACAATTGTGTTTAACAAATGATAATTTGCACCGTATTGCCTATGATTGTATGGGGGGTCGAGATAAAGCACATCTCCAGCAATCTTCTTAATCAAATCATTTGAATCTTCATTATAGACTTGTACAGTTTTTGTATTGTTGAGGGAATTCTTTCTTCTTGAATCTTTGAGTGTCAACGGCTGTAAAGCTGTTTTTTTAAATTTTTTAAGAAATGCCCCATAAACAGATGCTGTATTGGCGACTTTATCGGATGCTTCCAACAAAAGAGCTATAAGACTAGAATAAATTGAATTATCTATCTTTCCATTAAGGTAGAGTACTTCAATACTCTGTCGTATTGCATCAATCTTCTTTCCATTATCATCGGTAAAGTACAAACGACCTGAACCAGAACCACTGCAATAATTCTTGTAAATAAAACCTTCTACTCCATCTAGATTGTTCAAATTAATTAATTGTTCATCGAACTGGTAAAAAGCATTACTCTCAAGGTAATGCTTTAAAAGAAAATAACTGTACTTTTCAATGTCATTTACTATTATTTCTTTAACCTTGCCCTTGAGGTTTCTAGAAATTATTCCTGTTCCTCCAAACAACTCGCAAAAAACTTTGTCCTCAAGCGTGCCGACATTATTCACTATCGCCTCAATTATAAAGTCGGAAAGTTTAATTTTAGAACCTAGATAATTCATACTGTAGATCTTTAGAAGAAAATAAATTGAAGTAATTAAGTAATCATACTAAACGAAAAAAAATCATTATGTACATATTAACAAAAGATTTATTAATACATTCCTATCAATAAAACCTGGTTTTCTTGACTGTATATCATCGATCTATATCGGCAAAAAAGTAGGTGAAAACGCAATAACTGTAGTAGTAAGTCGAATTCAGCAAAAACTATATATGATACATTTTACTAATTTAATGATTTTTGAGCAGATTTTGCTAACAAAACTATGAGATGGAAGTCCCTCGAAAGCTAGCACTATCAGCGTGACAATTAATAATTGCATTTAAGGAAGAGTTATTGATTGGTCTCATAAATGATGTCGTTATATTTACAAGGGTCAGCAGTTGTAATTACTCAATTTTCGATTAGAATATTGTAAATGCTAATTAAGAATTCCAGTATTATATAATTATGGTTTTTAATATCCTCATAAATCGTGAAAGAGGAACTGCCAAGGCATTGTCAGCTGAGTTTATCATCTGAACCACCACGAAGAGATGCCAATACAGAAATGTATTAGGTCGCAAGAAATAAGAGTATCGTTCAATACGCTATGCTAAATGAGATGAGTCAATAAGAACTTATACTGAGTTAATTGTGAATTATGAGGAACGTGTGCTTAGAATACATATTACGAAACAGTCGATTGTCATTATTCTGAACAATAATAAGTGTTGCAGTGAGAAAGTAAAGAAGATGAACAATTTAAGCAAGCTTT
>JAEXTR010000195.1 GCA_023406915.1 Bacteroidota bacterium | reverse complement strand
ATCCGGGATTGTACAATTACGGCCCAATGGAGAAATCAAGATTGTGGGTAAAAAATGAGTCTTTCCTCAATTAGCATTAAACGACCGGTTCTCGCGATGGTAATGTCCATGGCGATCGTGCTGTTTGGGCTTATCAGTCTTCAGTTTTTAGGGGTACGTGAATACCCTAGCGTGGATAACCCAATTATCACAGTCTCAACATCTTACCCGGGTGCAAATGCAGAAGTCATTGAATCCCAGATCACGGAACCGCTGGAAGAATCAATCAATGGTATCGCCGGCATCCGTTCACTGATCTCAACAAGCCGCGACGGCAGAAGTTCTATCACGGTTGAGTTTAATATTGACATCGATCTGGAAGCAGCTGCCAATGATGTGCGTGACCGTGTTTCCCGTGCGGTGAACCAATTACCAGCTGATGCTGATCCTCCACAGGTAGCAAAGGCTGATGCTGATGCAACACCTATCATATTCATGAGTTTGCAAAGTGATACACGGGGTCTTCTGGAGATCTCAGCTCTTGCAAATAACTTATTTAAGGAGCGGTTTCAGACTATCGACGGAGTCAGTCGTGTTCAGATATGGGGTGAGAAGAAATACTCCATGCGCCTCTGGATGGACCCGGCGAAGCTTGCCGGATATGGTATCACCCCTATGGAGGTCAGAGATGCTTTACGTAAAGAAAATATTGAGCTTCCTTCTGGCAGAATTGAAGGTTTCAACACAGAACTGACAGTCAGAACCCTGGGGAGACTGACCACAGCTGAGGAGTTCAATGATCTGATCATTAAAGAAACAGCTACAAACCTGATCAGGTTCAGGGACATTGGCAGAGCCGAAATTTATCCGGAGAATGATAAATCTATACTGAAACGTGATGGCATTCCCATGGTTGGTGTGGTTCTCATACCTCAACCGGGATCAAATCATATTTCTATTGCAAACAGCTTCTATGAAAGATTTGAACAGTTAAAAAAAGAACTGCCCGCGGATATCACAGCATCTGTTGGCTTTGATACCACAGAGTACATTAAGGAATCTATTACTGAAGTTGAGCAGACTATTTATGTTGCTTTTGCGCTGGTGATCATTATTATTTTCCTCTTCCTGCGAGACTGGCGAACAACCCTGATACCGATCATTGCAATCCCGATTTCACTTATCGGTACCTTCTTTATAATGTACATTTTCAATTTTTCTGTAAATGTGCTTACGTTGTTGGGTATTGTCCTAGCGATTGGAATAGTTGTGGATGATGCTATCGTGGTGCTGGAGAACATCTATAAGAAAGTTGAGGATGGACTTCCACCAGTAGATGCTGCTATTCAAGGCTCAAAGGAAATTTTCTTTGCGGTACTCGCAACAACCGTCGCTCTTGTTTCAGTGTTCCTTCCGATTATCTTTCTACAAGGACTTACCGGACGTCTTTTTAAGGAATTCGGAATTGTTATTGCTGGCTCGGTCCTTATTTCATCGTTTGTTGCCCTGACACTGACCTCCATGCTGAGTAGCAGACTTTTAAAATCGGGTGGAGTGAAAAACAAATTTTACCTGAAGACCGAACCATTTTTTGAGTGGCTAACGCAAACCTATTCAAGAAGCCTTCAGGCATTTCTCGGGAGACGCTGGCTTGCGTTTCCGGTTACGCTGATCATGTTCGTCGCCATCTACTTTTTTGGTGGCGGACTTAAATCGGAACTCTCCCCTGTTGAAGATCGCGGGGCGATGAGACTCCTTTCTACCGCACCAGAAGGTTCTTCCTACGAATTCATGGAACATTACATGAATACACTTGTTGCTTTGGTGCAGGAAAAGGTACCAGAAAATCGCTCCATAATCTCTGTCACCTCACCCGGTTTCGGGGCATCAAGTACAACAAATTCAGGATTTGTAAGACTGATACTCAAAAGTGCAGAGGAAAGACAGAGAACCCAGACTCAGATTGCCAGACAACTTACTTCTGAAGTAAAAGCATTAAGTGATGCAAGAACAGTTGTTATTGAGGAGCAATCGATTGGCGGTGGAGGAAGAGGCGGACTTCCTGTTCAGTTCGTTGTGCAGGCAGGATCTCTGGAGAAGCTGAAAACCGTTATCCCGAAATTTTTAGCAGAGGTCAGAAAAGATTCAACGTTCGCACAGAGTGATGTAAATCTGAAGTTTACGAAGCCTGAACTGGTGATCGAAATTAACCGGGAGAAAGCACGTGAGTTAGGAGTTTCAGTTCTTGATATCGCGCAAACGTTACAGCTTGCCTATAGTGGTCAGCGTTTCGGATACTATGTCATGGACGGAAAGCAATACCAGGTTATCGGACAAGTCATGCGCGAGAATCGAAACAAGCCAGCTGATATCAAATCACTCTATGTATTGAATGGTAATAAAGAGCTGGTACAGCTGGATAACCTTGTTACGATTACCGAGAACAGCAATCCACCCCAGATATTCAGGTTTAATCGCCTGGCTTCTGCAACCTTCAGTGCCGGACTGGCACCTGGTAAAACAATTGGTGAAGGTATTGAAGCAATGGAAGCAATTGCTGAAAGAGTTCTTGATGATACTTACAACACTTCACTTGACGGAGCTTCAAAAGATTTTCGTGAGAGTTCATCAAGTCTGATGTTTACCTTTGTCTTTGCACTGGTACTGATGTATCTGGTACTTGCCGCACAGTTTGAAAGCTTCAGGGACCCCCTGATCGTGATGTTCACGGTGCCCCTAGCTATTGCAGGTGCAGTAATTTCACTCTGGTACTTCAACCAGACCATGAATATCTTCAGCCAGATTGGACAGATCATGCTTATCGGTCTTGTGACCAAAAATGGAATTCTGATTGTTGAATTTGCAAACCAAAAGAAATCATTGGGATTGTCAGCCATTGAGGCAGTATCAGAAGCCGCAAAATTGAGGATGCGCCCCATCCTTATGACTAGCTTATCAAC
>JAEXTR010000097.1 GCA_023406915.1 Bacteroidota bacterium | reverse complement strand
GGGTTTATTGTAGGCAAAAAAGAAAACAAACTGGGTATGCGCGCAAGCGATACGACACAATTGGCATTTGACCAATGCGAAGTTCCTGTTGAAAACCTTATCGGCAATGAGGGAGAAGGCTTCACCCAGGCAATGCAGATACTCGAGGGAGGGAGAATATCTATCGCTGCACTTTCTGTAGGACTGGCACAGGGTGCAATGGAAGCAGCCATCAGGTATTCCGGCGAGCGTAAGCAGTTCAGGAAGAGCCTGCAGGAGTTTCAGGCAATACAGTTTAAGATTGCAGATATGGGCACAGGCATTGCCGCAGCAAGGTTATTAACCTACAAAGCAGCCACCCGGAAGGATGCTGGTCAATCGATAGCTAAAGAAGCAGCAAAGGCAAAGCTGTTTGCCAGTGAAGTTGCCGAAAAAGCTGCCAATGAGGCGGTGCAGATATTTGGTGGGTACGGATTTATCAAAGACTATCCTGTTGAGAAATTTTACCGGGATGTGAAACTCCTGACCATTGGCGAAGGCACCTCTGAGGTACAGAGGATTGTGATCGCACGTCAACTGTTACAAGACTGATTCAAGTCAGATTTATCCATAAAATAAATTATAACAGCATGAAAC
Source organism: Bacteroidota bacterium (assembly GCA_023406915.1). Taxonomy (GTDB): domain Bacteria; phylum Bacteroidota; class Ignavibacteria; order Ignavibacteriales; family Ignavibacteriaceae; genus JAEXTR01. Next base: position 5,080 of record JAEXTR010000097.1, on the reverse strand, counting down.
AAACCGGATCCCCGATTAAAGAGAATCAAACCGTGTTGGAACGGGAAGACTTCCACAAAAACCTGATACGGAAGATAGATGCCGTTCGCAAGCAAACACAGCTTGGAGGCGGAAAAAAAGCAATAGAGAGCCAGCATGCCAAGGGTAAACTGACCGCCCGTGAGCGCATTCAGAAACTCATTGATGATGGGAGCCAGTTTACTGAGATTGGTGTGTTTACAGCGCACGAAATGTACGAAGAGCATGGAGGAGCTCCTTCAGCCGGTACTGTTGCAGGTATCGGTACTGTATCCGGCAGACTGTGCATGATTGTGGCAAATGATGCAACAGTAAAGGCTGGGGCGTGGTTTCCGATTGCATGTAAGAAGAATCTGCGTGCTCAGGAAATTGCAATGGAGAATCGCCTGCCTGTGATTTATCTGGTTGACAGTGCGGGGGTTTTTCTACCCATGCAGGAAGAGATATTTCCGGATAAAGAGCATTTCGGTAGAATTTTCAGAAACAACGCCCGTATGTCCTCGATGGGTATCCCTCAGATTGCAGCAATTATGGGCCCGTGTGTGGCAGGTGGCGCTTATCTTCCGATTATGAGTGATGAAGCGCTCATTGTTGAAGGTGAGGGATCAGTATTCCTTGCCGGATCGCACCTTGTCAAAGCAGCTATCGGTGAAGAGATTGATAATGAGTCCCTGGGTGGTGCCAGGGTTCAGTCAAATGTTTCTGGCGTAACTGATTACATTATGAAGAATGATGATGAATGCCTGTTACAAATTAGAAGTCTGATCGATAAGTTTGCATCCGTTCAACAGGCAGGTTTTAGCCGTATTGAGCCCAAAGCACCCAAATACCCGCAGGAAGAATTACTGAAAATATTACCCGAGGATCCGATCAAGCCGTATGATGTGTATGAAGTGCTGGCGAGGATCACGGACAACTCTGAGATTGACGAATACAAAGCTGGATATGGCAAAACCATTATTACTGCTTACGCGAGGATTGATGGCTGGTCTGTGGGTATCGTGGCAAATCAGCGGAAAATAATCAAAACTGAAACCGGTGAGATGCAGGTTGGTGGTGTGATCTATTCCGATAGTGCCGATAAGGCAGCAAGGTTTATCATGAACTGTAATCAGCGCCGCATTCCCCTCCTCTTCCTTCAGGATGTTACAGGGTTTATGGTTGGCAGCCGTGCAGAACATGGAGGCATAATCAAAGACGGAGCCAAGATGGTGAATGCGGTGGCGAACAGTACCGTGCCAAAAATCACGATCATTACAGGCAACAGTTTTGGTGCGGGAAATTATGCAATGTGCGGAAAGGCGTACGACCCGAGATTTATTGTAGCCTACCCTACTGCAAAGATATCAGTCATGGGAGGTTCACAGGCTGGTAATGTGCTGCTGAATATCAAGGTCAAACAGATGGAAAAAGAGGGAAAGCACTTTGAAGAAAAGGAAAAGAAAGCGTTACTTGATGATATACTGCATCAGTATGAATCGAAAAGTTCACCGCTGTATGCTGCATCCAGACTTTGGATAGATGATATTATTGATCCACGGAAGACGAGAGAGTTCGTTTCTGCTGCGATCAAAGCAGCAAATTGTAATAGCGAAATTGAGAGATTTTCTACCGGCGTGCTTCAGACCTAGGCTTTGTTCTCATTAAGTGAAGCACCAAGAAGAAAGTCTTTTGCATGAAGCCTTTTTCTTCCTTCCGCCTGAATTTCGAGAATCTGTAAGGTACCTTCGCTGCATCCGATGTAAATTTCGCCACTCTGTTCTAGAACCTCACCAAGAGCCAAATTGCGATCAGAAAGCATTGTTTTATAGACTTTGAACACTTTTCCATTCCGGTTAAAATAAGCTCCGGGAGCAGGGCTAACACCTCTCACAAGATTATGCAAGTCTCTTGCGGAGCGTCCAAAATCTAGCAAGCAGTGTTCTTTTGTGATTTTAGGTGCCTTTGTAGCCTGAGAACTATCCTGAGGGAGCAGAGTGTAGTTACCGGATTCTAAAATCTGAGTAGTTTTCAATACCAAATCTGCTCCCAGAATCATCATTTTATCATGCAATGAACTGAAATTGTCTTCCGGATCGATCGGGAGCATAGTTTGCATGATTATATTACCGGTATCTACTCGTTCAGCTAACTTAAAAGTAGTTAATCCAGTCTCACCTTCTCCATTTATTAACGCCCATTGAATGGGAGCAGCACCTCTGTATTTTGGGAGCACACTTCCGTGAAGATTAAAAGAACAAAGTTTTGGTAACAGAAATACCTCTGCAGGCAGAATCCGGAATGCAACAATAATAAAGAGATCTGCTTCATACGATTTGAGAGAAGAAATGAAATCAGGAGCGCTCAGTTCATCCGGTTGCAATACTGGGATATTATTTTCAACGGCATACTGTTTTACAGGACTCGACTGCACTTTCATACCTCTGCCCTGCTGTTTGTCTGGAGTAGTGACAACAGCCACAACTTTATAAGGGGATTCATTGAGCGATTTCAGAGAGGCAACTGCAAAATCAGGAGTACCAAAAAAGACGATACGCATAGTTGTTATTTAGATGGTTCCGTAACCGGGTAATCGGTTTCTATCTCACGCTTTTTAATCTTTTCAAGGCGTTTCTTAAGTTTTTTCTGTTCTTCTTCTTCGATTCGTTCTACGAAAAAGATTCCCTGGAGATGGTCATACTCATGCTGAATTACACGAGCCAATAAACCATCAGCATCAAGGGACAGAGGGCGAAACTCAGTATCGACATACTGAATCGTAATTTTTTCAGGGCGCATCACTTCTGCACGAATATCCGGAACAGACAGGCACCCTTCTTCATAGCTAACCTGTTCTTCACTACGGGCTACAATTTTGGGATTAATGAATACCATGGGCTTATAGTACTCATAACCTTTGACATGAGATATATCGATTACGAAGAGATTACGTGAACTTCCCACCTGGTTTGCAGCAAGCCCAATACCATCTGCATTATCCATTGTGACGAACATTTTCTGGATGAATGGAACAAGATCCTTATCATCAGGTGTGACCGGAACTGCCTTTTTCCGCAGGACTTTGTCTCCGTATAACGTTACAGGAAGCACATTCATAAACTCAACTCACAAACACTTGCCCGGTGAAGGCATTAATTTCTTATTTAATCAACTGCATTTTATTTAACAAACGAACATCACCCGAGATGAGTTCATAAAGATAGATACCTGATGCAAGGTGAGAAGCATCAAATCGTACCTGATAATTACCCGCTGGCATTTCTTCACTCGCCAGAATCGCAACTTCTGACCCGAGCATGTCATAAACCTTTAAGGAAGTAAAACCAGATTTTTTCAGTGAAAAAAGGATTGTGGTTTCAGGATTAAAGGGATTTGGGAAGTTCTGATTCAGTTGATATTCTGAAGGGGTACCACCAAGTTCGCTGATATCTGATACAGCACTGGTAGTAAACCTAAAATAGGACGAAAAATCACTTGCACCAAGTGCATTGATGGCGCTCACCCTCCAGAAATGGAGGGTGTTGGCCTTTAAATTTTTGTGGCGGTAGGGTGGATTCTGTGTTATCACTGTATCCAGTACCATTGTTGCAGGATTGAAGTTGAGGCTGTAGTTGACCTGCACACGATAGGAAGTGGCGACAGGGCGGATAGTCCAATTGAAAAGGGAATCTATTCCCACTGCAGTAGCACTGTTTGGAGGATAGATCAGATCAACCGAAGCAGGAAACCCGGTTGTAAAATTTCGAACTTCAGATGAGGCAGATGGTCCGCCTGCATTCTGTGCAAAAACTCTCCAATAGTATTTGGTTTCACCCTTCAAAATGGAAAGTGTGATCGTCGTATCAAAAATTGCTCCGTTATCATATACGAGGGTAGAAAAGTCAGCAGATGCAGAAACCTGCAAACGGTATTTTGATACCGGGTTAACACAGTTCCATTTAAAAATGACTGACTGAGGTTCACTGCCAGAGTTGTTCACCGGCGCATTTAACTGAGGTGCAACTGGTGGCGAAACGGACAGCACATTGGAGATTACACTTTCATTAGCAACGCGGTCAAGCGATGTAACAGCGTAGTAGTAAGGGCCATTTATATTCGGTGGAACTGTCGGTACTACTGATTTGCTGCGATACACACCCACGATATTCTGGGGATTGTTCAGATCAGTGGGAGTGACCGTGGAAGAGATGAAACGATAGAGCACATAATAACTGGCAGTATCGTTATCCGCTGCAGGGGTAGGAGCATTCCACATGAACTCGTACAAACCGGATGATGGTGATTTTTGATACGTTAAACCGCTGGGCGCGTTAGGGATCACGTTATCAAGCCACGTCATTACAGGAGGCAATGCCGGATACCGATACAGATCATTTTTTAATGAATCTTTAAATCCTTTTGGGTTATTCATGATGCCATCATTTACACGGAAAAACACACTGCCAAGGGTTTTAGGATTACTACGGTTCGCACGAATCTGCCTTGGCATTTCGGTAGCGTTCCACGCTGCAGTAACACGGTAAGGAGCCTGACCGGGGTAGAAATGACGCTGATTACGATGCACAGAATCAGCCCACCAGGGCATCAGTTTAAGGTAATCCTGATTCCCTCCAATTGGCCAGTAGAGCTGAGGGGTAAGATAATCAATTTTTCTATTTTGGAGCCAGTTGATTGGATCACAGAAAATATCATAATAAGAAGACATCCCTGAAATTCCGGGAGGATAACTACTTTTCCAGATACCAAACGGACTGATACCAAATTTTACATAAGGTTTAACCGCTTTTATGCTATCATGTATCTGGGCGATCAGCATATTGACGTTGTTTCTGCGCCAATCCAGAATGTTTGTGAATCCATTCGGATAAGTCTGAAACGTTGCTGCATCTTCTGAGCCCATCCCTTCGTAAGGATAGAAGTAATCATCAAAGTGAATGCCATCAACATCATAACGGCGGACAACATCCATAATCACATTGGTAACAAAGTTACGAACAGCTGGAATACCGGGGTTAAGCATTCTAAGTCCAGAACGAATAAAAGTCCATTGAGGGTGCTGAAC
>JAEXTR010000053.1 GCA_023406915.1 Bacteroidota bacterium | reverse complement strand
GTAAGGCAGTCTGAAACAAGCTGTGCCTTTTTTTCACCGATTGCGGCAATACAGATGTTCTTTGCCCTGCTGATCAGGGTACCCGTCATAGTAATGCGCGGCTGAGATGACGACGGGTGCGCAGCAGAGGCGCACAGACGGATATCATGCAGCAGGTCCATTCGGTCAGGAAAGATCGAGGCAGTATGGCCATCCTCCCCCATACCCAACAGAATAAGATCAAAAACGGGTTCACCCTTCACCGGAAGGAGTAACTCATTGATCTTCTGTTCATACCTTTGGGCTGCCTCCGGTGCATGGAGTTCCCCCTCCATTCTGAAGAGGTATTCTTCCGGAAGGAGCGAGGGGGTAAGAATACTTCTGAATACGCCGTAGTTGCTCTCGGATGATGATGGGGGGACACCCCTTTCATCAACCCAGAAGATACGCAATCCCTGCCAGGGGAAATCGTGATAAGCTGGAGATGCAAGGAGTCTGAATAGCTCCACAGGAGTTGAACCGCCAGAAACGGCAATGAATGCAGGGGTACTGTTGCTGACGGCATCATCAGCAAGCAGTTTTATTTTAGCTGCGACGTATCGGTTCAGATCAGCGGGAGTCTGAAATACCGTGTACCGCTGCTTCTCAGAGTTCACAGTACAACCCATCGTTCGAGAGGTTTTTGCAGGGGTAGCGCCATCCGCCTGCCTTCCCCTCAATCAGACTGTCGGCATGTTCGGGTCCCCAGGTCCCTGCCGGGTACCCATATACTTTAATATCCGGATTATGAGCCCAGGCATCCTGGACAGGCTTCACAAATTTCCACGCAGCTTCAAGTGCGTCACCGCGGATGTAGAGAGTGGAATCACCCTGCATACAGTCATACAGAAGCCGTTCATACGCATCAGGGATCGCAGCATCAGAAAGATCAGAGTAATGAAAATCCATCGCCACATTTTTTACCTTGAAGCCTGAACCGGGGATTTTCATACCAAACTTCAAAACAATGCCTTCATCCGGCTGAATACGGATAATCAGCTGATTCTGCATAGATTCATCAATTCCGGGCAGTGAAAAAAGAGTGTGCGGGGTTTTCTTGAAGTGGACAACGATTTCTGTCACCCTGGTTGGGAGCCTCTTACCGGTCCGGATATAAAACGGTACTCCACCCCAGCGCCAGTTATCAATGAAAAACTTCATTGCCAGGAAGGTTTCTGTCCGGGAGTTTGGATCAACACCCTTCTCGGAACGGTATCCCTTCACCAGTTCGCCACGGATGACTGACTCAGTGTACTGACCCCGAATGACTGATTTTTCAATATCCTTTTCATTCAGTGGGCGGAGTGACTGAAAGACCTTCAGGGTTTCATTCCTGATACTATCCGAGTCAAATGAAGACGGTGGTTCTATCGCAACAAGTGCAGTGAGCTGTAACAGGTGATTCTGCACCATATCACGGAGTGCGCCGGACTGATCATAGTATCCGCCGCGGTTTTCAACTCCGATGCTCTCCACTGAGGTGATCTCAATATGATCGATATAGTTGCGGTTCCAGAGGGGCTCAAAGATTCCGTTTGAGAAGCGGGTAACCAGAATGTTCTGTGCGGTTTCCTTGCCGAGGTAGTGATCAATACGGTAAATCTGATCTTCATCGAAGACTGACCGAAGCTCTTTATTCAGTTTTTTTGCTGAATCATAATCCAGACCGAACGGCTTCTCAACAATTATCCGGCGCCAGCCTGTTGCAGAGCGATGAAGGTTCTGCTTCTTCAGTGCCTTTGGTATAATGTTATACATATTCGGAGGAGTTGCCAGGTAGAAGATGATGTTGCCTGCTGTGTGGAACTGCTGATCGAGCAGATCAATCTTGTCCTTCAGTATATGGTATTGAGCCGGATCTTTTGTTTCCAGAGTGAGGTAGAAAAGCCGCTCTGTAAACGAAGTTACTTCACCATTATTATTACCGGCACGGGGAGAAAAGCGATTGATGGCATCAGCCATTGCATTCCTGAATCCAGAGTCATCTATTCCGGTTCTTCCGATCCCGAGGACGACAAAATTGTCAGGAAGCAGATTCTGCATCTGAAGGGCGAAAAGCTCGGGGATTAGTTTCCGTTTGGTCAGGTCTCCCGAGGCGCCAAAGATCACCAGCATACAGGCGGCGGTACGCTCCATTTATTCATTACCCTTTTTCTTTACTGCATGTCCGCCAAACTGATTGCGCAAAGCTGCAAGGGTTCTCATGGCGAATGAGTTATCCTGGCGGGATTCAAAACGGGTAAAAAGGGATGCTGCGATAACATGGACAGGGACATCGAAATCGATTGCGGTCTGGATAGTCCAGCGTCCTTCACCGCTATCCTGTACATACGGTTGCAGGGATTCAAGTTTTGGGTCTTCATTGAACGCCCTGACAGCGAGTTCAAGGAGCCATGATCTTACGACCGAACCGTTCATCCACACTTTTGACACCTTGCTCAGATCGAGACCGAATGGGGATTTTTCCATAATTTCAAAGCCCTCTGCGTATGCCTGCATCATACCATATTCGATACCGTTGTGCACCATCTTGACGAAGTGTCCCGCACCGCTGGCACCACAATAGAGGTAACCTTCAGGGGGAGCCAAAGATTTGAAAACGGGTTCAAGGAATGCGGTTGGTTCAGGGTCACCCCCATACATCAGACTGTATCCATTCTGCAATCCCCATATACCGCCACTGGTACCACAGTCAACATAGTGGATGCCGGAAGATGTTACGGATGCATGGCGCTTCTGCGTATCGCGCCAGAAGGAGTTTCCGCCATCAATAATAATATCGTTCGGTTTTAACAGAGGAAGTAATTGCGTGATATGATCATCCACGATCTGACCTGATGGCACCATCAACCAGATTGCCTTTCTGCCTTCGAGTTTACTGACAAGATCTGAAATCGAGGAGGAAGCGATAGCTCCTTTTTTTTCTGCCTCAAGAACTTTATCCTGAGAACGGTTATACACTACAACCTGATGTCCGTCACGCAGCAGGCGCTCAACCATGTTTGCGCCCATCCTGCCTAAACCAATAAAACCAATCTGCATGTCAATATTCCTTTGATACGTGGCTCTTACCACTAAGTTTTGCGTCAATAAAAGCGGAAATGAACCGCACAATACTCCTTAAAAACCTTAATTTCAGCATTATTAGTTCCTTAACACCCAAAACAGCAATGCCGTACGTTTCCCCGCCCAATACCACTAAACTATTGAAAAGAAAATCCGATAATTCCTTACTAAAAACCCGGAATACCATCATGAAAAAAACTTTACTCATTTTACTGATACTACTCGGCAGCAACATCATTTTTGCACAGGACAATCAGGAGCAGACGGACGAAAAGGTCTTTTCTGCCGGAGCTGACATTGTAAGCAGATACTATTGGAGGGGTCAGACCCTTGCAGACGCACCATGCATCCAGCCAAATGCATCGGTATCCCTTTGGGGATTTTCCTTTCAAATTTGGGGGTCATATGCGTTTGATGCATCTTACTCAATTGCAAACGAGGTAAACTTCATAGCAGAATACGCCTTTGATCTTCCTTCAGATATGACAGTAACTGTAGGGTTTGAGGATTATTACTACCCCAATGCAGGATTAGGGTTTCTTAACTTCAGGAACCATGATGATCCACTTGGGCCCGGGGCTCATTTAGTGGCGGCGAAGGTACAGTTTGACGGGCCAGAATCGTTTCCCCTTTCGCTTTATGCGAACCTGAATCTTTATAACGATCCCGGCAGCAACTCTTACTTCGAGGTATCTTATGCCTGGCAGATTGAGGAAACAGGTATCAGCCTATTTGCCGGAGTTACACCTGGCAGCAGCAAAAATTACAACTATTATTTCACAGATGAGTTTGCACTTGTACACTTAGGTGCTACAGTATCACGCGAAATAAAGATAACCGAGAGCTTCTCTCTTCCCGTATCCGTAACGTGGGGGTTAAACCCCAAAATGGATGTATCTCACCTGGTATTTGGAGTAACTTTGTAATAAAAAAAGCCCCGCAAAAACGGGGCTTTTTTCTTTCATTTCTTCAGTTGGCTTCAGACTACTTCAGCAGGTTTACCACATTATCACTGGGATCAATGTCGGGTATCTGCGCATCACCCAGGTGGACGCTGATCACCTTTCCGCCCATAAAAATCATAATTGCCTGATCCTTTGTTTCCCATTCATCGGGGGAGAGGGTAATGGTTTCGGATGAATTATCCTCAAAGTAAGCTGTTACGATTACCGGCAGAGGGAGTCCGCCTTTATTAACGATATATACGGTGGTCTGGCCATCGGAACCAGATACTTCCTCAATACCGAGATCGGGTGCACACTGTTCAAAAAACCATTTACTCCAATACCAGTCAAGGTTTCTGCCGGTTACACGGTTAAAGGTATTAAAGAAATCGAATGGTAGAGGGTGCTTGCCAGCCCACAGGGTCATATACTCCTGCAATGCCTTCAGGAAAAGCTCTTTACCGAGCATCCGCATCAGGTATTCATATGCAAGACCCGGCCGCACATAGGCAGCACTGCGGTAGGCATACCCTGACATCTGTACAGAGGGGATCATAGGTGGCACTTCTGATTCCTTACCGGCAAACTGTGAAAACGAAGTGGCATTCCTGGCAATTGGATCATAGCCATCCCCTTCACGGGTCTGGAACTCAAAGGGAAGCATCGTTGCCCATCCTTCGTCCATAAATGCATACTTGCGTTCATTGGTACCCATATAGAACGGGAAATAGGTGTGGCATATTTCATGCGAAGTAAGATGTACGGTACCGGCAAGGTTACTGGCGGAACCGTTATTTACCATCATCGGGAACTCCATTCCGCCCTGTCCATTGAACACTGTCATCTTTGGGTAAGGATAAGGAATTCCAGGCATTTCGAATGAAAAATACTCAATACTCTTTTTTGAGATTTCCGCCACCTGATAAAAATCCTTCGACTCCCGGTTATAGACAGCTTCGGCAACAGCCCGCCTTCCGGATTTTTTATCAACAACAAATGAGATTGCATCCCACAAATAGGTGCTGCTGACTGCAAAAGCGATATCAGGCACAGAGGTTGCTTTAAACTCCCAGGTCTGTTTTCCTTTTGCGGTGATTCCACCGAGTGCAAGATGATCAGCAGTAACGATGCGCACCAGTGTATCTGAAGTGCGGGAAAGGTGGAAGCGGTTATAGACTTCAGGTGCCAGCACGGTGGAAGCATTCTGTAATTCACCTGTTCCCCAGCAGAGGAAACCCTCGGGGAGCGTGACAGAGTAATGGAAATCGCTGAAGTCATTATACATTTCTGTTCTGCCGGTATAAGAGTAGGTATCCCAGCCGTCAATGTCATCATACACTGCCATCTGCGGATAAAAGTATGCAATAAAGAAGTCAGTGGCAGAGTATGCACCCATCCTGACGCGTGAGTACTGAGGAATGACGGTTGACCAGTCAATCATTAGAGTAGCAGTTTCACCGGGAGCCAGTTTTTCATCAAGGCGGGCGGTGGCATTGGTGCCATAGCGCTCAAGCTTTGCAGAAGCAGAGGTATCCGAATAGCTGATACCATTGATCTGAAACTTTTTAATCACAACACCATCATTTACATCCCGTGAATCCAGCTGGAAATCTCTCATAGTCCCTTTTTTAAAAATATCCTGATAGAGGCGGACAACCAGACGGTCAAGAGAATCCGGACTGTTGTTGGTATACTGGATTTCAGCAGACCCTTCCAGTGTGCGGGTTTCGGGAAAAAACTCCATGTCTAATTTGTAGGAGGATGAATTCTGCCAGTATGCGGAACCAGGTTTCCCATCCAGACTGCGGGTTTTTTTTGCATAGGCAGCTCTGAGCTCCCTCGACTGAAACAGCCCGGAATCCTGACCAAACAGGGTACATGAAAGAATCAGCAGAAATACCAGGAATAAACGCATAAGTTGTCACCAAGAGTATGTGTAGAGAAATATGTACAAAAATAGGGAATATCGAAGAATGGTAAAACTGCAATCTTATGTGATTTTTTATTTCATAAACTATTTACTTTATCCCATAAACTTTTGTAATTTTACCATATCACTTATCCACACAATCAATAGGTATGTCTATGAACAGATCCCTGCTTCTTTTTTCCGCTTTTCTGCTTCTTACCGCAGCCAGTATGGCACAGGTACAATTGAAGTTCGTCACCCAGAACAAGTATGGTAACAACCTGTATCTGGATAACATCACCGTAGGTACGCCTTACGCAACCGATGCAGCGGTAGTATCGATCAATAACATCGCCCCTGACACAGGATATGTTATTGGTACGACACCCTTTCAGATTGCACCACGTGTTACCATTGCCAACATCGGTATCAATGCAATTGGCACCTCATTCCAGGCTGTATTAACCGCCACTGGTTACACCAGCACTAAAACCGTGAACTCACTGCAGGCAGCAGGTGCTGTGGAAGTAGTATTTGATCCGATCACAATCACTCCGGGACAACCGCTGAACCTTCTTGCTTCTGTGAATGTAACCGGAGACCTGAACCCAGCGAACAATACGCTGACGCAATACTCACTGATGCTGCCGGGTGCAGCACGAAAGGTGCTGTTCGAGGAATACACCAGTTCAACCTGCGGGCCGTGCGCAGCAAACAACCCAACGATTGATGCTTTTGTTACTGCAAAGTTTGATTCAGTAGTTGCAATAGAATATCATATGAACTGGCCAGCACCGGGTAACGACCCAATGTACCATTATAACCCAACTCAGAACACTGAACGCAGAAACTATTATGGTGTCAATTCTGTTCCTGCGCTTAAAGTGGATGGTGTTGTAGACCCTGTGTATCCCTATACCACTGCAGGAAGTCTTGACAATGCATTCGGATCAAGGGTCCGGAAGGGTACCCCGCTGGCGCTGAGCGTAACCGACACCAGAATCGGCAGTGACTCAATCCGTGCCACAATTACTATACAAGTATTAGCACCTGTTCCGGCTGGAAACTACTACCTCAGACTGAGTGCCATTGAAAGAAAGATTGAGTATGCTTCTGCGCCAGGCAGTAATGGTGAGAGAATTTTCTCGGATGTATTCAGAAAAGCTTTCCCCTCAACACAGGGCACCGTAGTTCCCACTACATTAGGAAACCACACCATCACCATTACCTATCCGATTGATAAAACGGTATGGGTTGACAGCATGATCTACAGTGCGGTCTTCATTCAGAATGATGTCACCAAAGAAGTGATGAATGCTGCCAAAGCCCGCAATCATGTTGATGGTTTTGAAAATCTAGCTTCAGGAACCCCCGTGCTCTTCCCCGGAAAACCCGTACCGGCTGACATCCTGATCAATGATGCGCCTAAAGCTCTCTATGGCAGCATGAACCCTGAATTTTTCTATTACTCATTATTTGAAGGTACCTTCCCGCCTCAGGGATGGACAGTAAAGAATCCTGATAACGGGATTACCTTTGAAAAGTACGTCGGTGTGAATGGACCAACCTATGCTGGTACCAATGCTGTTACCCTGAGGTTCTATGACTATTCAACCTCAAACCAGACCGATACTCTGATCACGCCTGTATTCGGTTGGCTTACACCCACAGACTCAATCAGGTTTGATTATGCGTATGCAATGTATTCGGCTACCTATCCTGACAGGTTAACTGTTCTGTTATCAACCGATCATGGCGCAACATTCCCCACCACAATCTTTGACAAATCAGGCAGTGATCTGGCAACAGCGGCAACAACCACAAACTCCTTTGCTCCGACCAGCCCATCGCAATGGAAACGTTTTTCATTCCCGCTTCCTTCATCGGTACCAGTTGAACTGATCTCCCAAACAGCTTCCGCCACCGGAAACAGCGTAACACTTCGCTGGGCAACAGCTACCGAGACCAATAATCAGGGTTTTGAAGTCCTCCGCTCAACCGGAGAAGGATACCAGACCGTTGGTTTTGTAAAGGGTAATGGAACAGCAACCAGTATCAGTGAATACGCATACACCGATGCTTCTGTACCGACAGGAAGTTACACCTACAGACTGAAGCAGATCGACCATGATGGCAGTTACCGCCTGTATGAGCCAGTATCTGTAGATGTTATGGGAAATCTGAGTTTTGCGCTAGTGCAAAATTATCCAAATCCTTTTAACCCATCAACTAAGATTAATTTCACCCTTCCGGCTGATGCCAAAGTTACACTGAAAGTGTTCAGCATCAGCGGTGAAGAAACTGCTGTACTGATTGATAAGAATCTTTCCGCAGGCAGTCACACCGCAGTTTTTGACGCTGCATCTTTGCCGGCAGGTGTTTATCTTTGCAGATTGACTGCTACCGATAATACCGGAGCGGTTCAGAATCAGATAATAAAAATGACCTACTTAAAATAAATGAATCACCGGGGGCATTGTACTTGCGATGCCCCCCGTACTTTCAAAGAAACGAGCCTATGAAAAAAACAATCTTTCTTTTGATATTACTCACCCTGGGCAGCTTTGCTTATGCACAGGATATTGAGTTTACTGCGCAGGATACCATCGTGACCGGTGCAGTGGGAGAAGAACTGGTCTTTGTATTTCATTTAAAGAATATTTCCCAGACTCCGCAGACTGCATTTCTTGTGAGAACCATGAATCAGCTTCCCACAGACTGGCAGTCTTCCCTTTGTTTTGAGTCATGCTTTGCTCCCTTTATTGACAGTGTTGCAACAAACGCTGACTTCTTCAGTTCACCGTTGCAGCCAGGGGAAGAGCGGGAGGTTTCACTCCATGTTTTTACCCTCAACAATGCCGGTACTGCAAACCTGCGTGTTGAGGCAGCAACCATGAGAACACCTGACACAAGGATCGGTCACAGCCTTACCGCCTCAGCGTCAATTGTAAGTGTTGATGATGAAGCCCTGATCAGGGATTTTACTTTACAACAGAATTATCCCAATCCATTCAATCCATCAACAAGAATCAATTTTTCGCTTGCACAGCAATCACCAGTAACGATCACGGTAAGTGATATCACCGGACGTGAGGTCGCAAAAGTTGTTGATGGTGTGTACCAGGCTGGTGAACATGCAGTTGTGTTTGATGCAGCACAGCTTTCAGGTGGCGTTTATTTTTACACGCTGCAAAGCAGCCAGGGGCGTATTACAAAGCAGATGCTCCTGCTGAAGTAATTTCCCTTTATTCTGTTTTTTGAAACCGGAGTGTTCAGCAATGCTCCGGTTTTTTTGTGCCCTGATGTGATTATATTTCAGATCAGACTCAATTCCCCACACCAATACTGATACGATCCTCCCTACATAGCCCTCATACAATAAAAAAGCCGGAGTACCTTTCGGCACTCCGGCTATAAGCTATACTTCTGAAATGATGGCTATGCCATTACTTCATGAGGATCATCTTCTTCACTGAGGAGTATTCACCTGCTACGATTCTGTAGAGGTAGATACCTGAGGAGAGACCATACTTCTGAGCATCGATATCAACGGTATGATATCCGGCAGTAAGCTGACCATTGACAATGGTTGCAACCTTCTGACCAGCAACATCAAACACATCGAGTGTGACATGAGAAGCGAGTGGTAGTGAGAAGTTAACCTTCGTGCTTGGATTGAACGGGTTAGGATAGTTCTGGCTCAGGTTAAAGGTGGAAGGAAGTCCAACTTCGACTTCGATCGCATCAGAGACATGAGCTGTACCATCCAAATCGATCTGACGGAGGCGGTAAGAATACTTGCCGCTTTCAACATTCTTATCGATATAGGTGTACTGCAGTGGGGCAGTTGAGGTACCGGCAGCATTGACGGTTCCAACAGATGCCCAGTCAGTTGCACTATTCTTTCTTTCAACAACAAATACTGAAGAGTTGGTTTCGGTAGCGGTACTCCAGTTCAGGGTAACGCTTGAACCATTTGCTGAAGCAGCAAATGAAGTCAGCTCAACAGGAACAACATTCAGTAGCTTGTAAGCACCAAATCCGTTGTTGGTAGAAAGCACGAAGACTGTGATTGTATTATCGTTATTGTATCTGATAGCCACATCACCGGCACCATTGACATTTGCGTTAGAACCGAGTGAAACGGTTTTGCCATACAATGTTCCGAGTTCAGGATTGTTATCAGGAACTGAAACGAGGTAGGCGTTCTCATTACCAGCGCCATAGGCGAAGGTGGCAACGTATTCAGTAGTGGCACGGGTGATACTGCCGAGGTAGACAATGGAATTAGAACCCGTTGCAACAACGGAACCGGGGAGGGTATCAATGAGGGATCCGTTTGCAGCGTATTTCATTACATTCTTACCACCAGCGTTGTAGTAGAAGTCACCATTAGGAAGGACTGCAACGGAGGCAGAGCCGCCGAAAGCGCCATTACTAAGTGTAACAATATCAGGAACGGTATTGAACACGCCTGCGGTCATTCCGAACTTAAATATGCGGGGACCATTTGCGTCTGCAGCCCAAATCACTGCTGTGTTATTATCAACACGACCAGTTACACGGATCTTGTCACCCAGTCTGTAGACAGGTGAAGCAGGAAGTGTGTACTGAATAGCAACTTCAGGAGCTGCGGTAAGTGAGTTCCAGCGATATACTTTGAATATGCTACCTGCTGCATTCGCAACATTGGATGCAAACAGGATACCATCCTCAGAAGATTCAATATCATTGAGGACGATAGCACCACCAGTAATGCCAGTGGTATTCAGGTCACCAAGATCGTTACCGGTCTCAGGATCAATGACTTTTACAAAATTGCCGCCATTTCTGGAAACAACGAAAAGTCTGTCAACCATAGCTCTGGTACCATCACTGACTTTACCAAAAGCCATACCGCGTTCGGTATTTCCGGTAGCTGAGAACCAGGTTGGAAGAGCACCCTGTGCTGCAGATTTCTGCCATGCAGTGGTGTACACTGGAGCTGGCGGAGGAGTGTATGGGGTACCGCCTGAGCGGATGATCCATACATAAGGAGTGCTGGAGAGTACGAGCGGTACCCATGCAACACCATCGTTCTGTGAGAGGAAGCTTCTGCCGAGATTAGGAGATGCAGAAACATGAGCCCCCATCGGGAACTGAATGGTAGCAACAAAGGAAATACTTACCCAGTAATCACTGCCAGCAAGGAATGCAGGTGCATCGTTACCAAGCGGGAGTGTTACATACTGTAAGCCAGTACCACTATTGATATAGTTAATACCAGCAAACTTCTTTTCGTACAGTAATGCACCTGGAGCTGTGGTATCAACACCGGCTGCCCATACACGAACATGGATTGAGTCTGAGCTGCCTTCGTTTCTATAGATAGCATCAATATTATTGAGCTTTATATTCTGGGTGGCTGTGAAACGAACACCGGCCGTAAGCGGAAGGTTGTTGGTTCCATAACCGATTGAAGTAAGCTGCGCGGTTTCTGCCTGATCGTAAGCAATTGTAGTTGCCGAATCAGGATATACCAGCACTTTATGATTATAGAGGGTGTCATTGTTTGTGACAGAATCACCGGTTGCCTGTACATAGGCAAATGCGGAGAAGGTTCCTCTTTCAGCCTGATTGAAGGTAAACCACGTGCCTTCGGTAGAGCCAATTGTACCGATACCTGTTTTGTTCACAGGAGTACCAGCAACACCATTGAATACGGTATTGACTGTGTATGCAGGACCTGTAGTACCAAGGCGTTTCACAAGAGCCCACAGATAAACGGGCACATTAGTTTCAACTGGTAAACCAGATGAACCATTCCATGAGAATGTGCGGCTGTTGTTTACGTTTGTTGCAGGAACGCCACTCTGATTACCATCAAACTGAATCTCATTTTTTTCTTTGCTCAGTTTGAATTCAGGGGCAAGCTTTGCAACGGATTCAGCAGGAGCACCCTGATCGAGATCAACCACTGCATAATCCACAACGGGTGGAGCACTGATAGTGATATCATCAAGATCGAGGTACCACTGATCGGCAGCAGAATAAGACTGGAAGCCAATGTAGTAGAGACCAGTTGCCGGAGCAGTGAAGAACACGGCGTTATTTTCATACGCAGCATTCGTAATGTTTGGATGATCAGCAAGCTGGGTGGTAAGACTATCAGCAGTCTGAGCTTTACCAACCATAACCTTCATCTTTTCAGGATAACCTGACTGAGCCTTGTACCAGTATGAAAGCTGGATCATTTGACCGGCGGTCAGCTGAATTGCAGGAGAGATCAACCAATCATCACCAGGGAGCGTACTACTGTAGGAATAGCGGGCATGTCCGAGACCGGTTCTTGGCTGGAGGGTTGACCGGGTCCATGTAGGACCAGCGTTTTTATTTTCGAGTACCCATGCAGTTGGTGGGAACGCAACATCATCAAAGCTCTGAGTATAAGGGAAGGAGCTGATGCTGTAAGGATTAACGGTGAGGACACCGTTCACGCTGGCAGTGCTATCCCAGAAACCACCGGTACCACCATAACGGTAAGGTCCGCCGAGGTACTGGTATCTGAATGCATAGTAATGAGTTCCTACAGGAAGGGTTGCACCGAAATCAGCCATGAACTCATCATTGTTCCCTACCTGAACATTGAATGTTGCTGGGATCCATGTGGTCCAGTTAGCAGGATTGGTGTTGGTTGAGCTGATACCAACCCATGCATTAAGCCCGAAAGCCTGACCTGTTGAGTCAGTGACACCGGCTTTGTATGCCTGACCATAGGCGGTTACATTGTTGCCCTGGGTGATGGTGGCAGTTGGTGGCCACTGGAGGTTACCCCAGTCAATAGCTGCTACTGAAGGTGTTCCCATGAACCAGTCGTCAAAGTCGATATAGAAATCACCGACTAACCACTGACCATTGATACGGACCTGGATTTTCTGACCAGCATAAGCTGCGAGGTTCCAGGATTTTTCAACATAATCCAGACCAACTACATGATTGTGTTCGCCAATAGAATCTACAACAGTAAATGAACCACCAAGATTGGTGGAAACAGAAACGTAGACTTTAAAGTTTGCGCCCGGGGTGCCTGTAGCAGGATATCCGGTATAATTCACCACTCTGTACTTGAATTTCAACTGCGAGCTGGCAGTTGCATTAAAGAAAGGTGTTGTGAAAAAGCCGGTTGGTGTTGAACTGTACAGGTTTCTGGTAAGGCGCTTGGAGTTGCCAACGCCACCGGTGGCATTCACAGTGAAGTTACCAGCCCAGTTTGCAGGAATGGTACCTGTTGAGGTATCAAAATTCTGTACGATTTCATTCAGAACGAAAGGTTCAACAGCTGTACCAGTCAATTTATAATAGAGGCTGGCATTTGCAGGATCGTTCGTTGCAAAAAGAATGGAGTCATCCAATGCACCCACTGCTGTAGGTGTGTAGGTAAGTACCAAATTAAAGCTGCCGCCTGAGGCAACATTTAATGAGGTTGTGTTGGCAGTGATCAAAGCAGGAAGTGTCAGTGTTCCTGTTAATGCGGCACCACCGGTATTGCTGACTAAGACCGTCTTCTGCATGTTACCGCCAACATAGGTATTACCGAATGCTGTTGAAGTCGGATTTAACACCATAACTGGTGCAGCAGGTTTTGCTTCGAGAAGGATTTCATCAATACCCGTACCGTAGGCTGAGAAACTGCCGTTGGTTTTATCACGGAAGCGCATTCTGAAGTTGTTGCCTGCATATGAACCAAGGTCAACGATTTCTTCAACATAGGCCGCCATCGAGCCAGTGCTGGAGAGGGTACGGAGTGTTGTCCAGTTCAAACCATTATCGGTGGAAACTTCAAAGAACGTTGTGTCAGCGCCTGCGACACCGGTGATGTCATCATCTTTCCACCAGAACCTCACACGATAATCAGCAGGAAGTTCAATTCTTGGGGAAACAAGATAACCATACACAATATTTGCAAGTGTAGTGGGGATATAGTTATAAAGAAATCTTGCAGCATAGGCACCAGCTTTGGATTCAGTGCCGCGATCAGCAAAATTACCTGACCAACCAGCATCTGTTATCAGTCCATTGTCAAAACTAACTGCATAAGGAAAGGAATTCACTGCTACGCTATTTGGCAGAGCACCAAAATAGTAGCGGTATGCAGCGATACCATTATTGGTAGCCAGCATATAGAATGAGTAGGAACCATCGCCTTCAACTTTCATTGCAAGATCGCCAGTTCCGTTTCCGTTGGTAACGGCACCTAAGTTAGGGGTGTAATCCAAAAGAAGGTGCTGTGTGCTGTATTGATCCGTTACATCAATAAAGCGGATACCGTTTTGCGGGGTACCTGAGTACTGATAGAAGGCAACATACTTTCTTCCACCCGTAGTAAAATAACGGAGGGCATTGGAGCCCGAAGGAAGAAGTGTGGCACCAACAGTGTCAATCGCAGAACCATCAGCAGCGTATCTGCGTGCCGTAGAGCCATTGGCTTTAAAGATGAATTCCGAAGCACCAGAAGTCAGAGGATACACTGCTGGTGAAGATCCGGGAGCTCCAAGATAACCTGCCAGTGTAATGGAATCAACAGCGAATGTAGCACCATTATCTGCGGTAGTCCATTTATAGACCTTATTCATTGAAGCAGTGGCAGCATAGATCGTGAGCGAATTGTTCGCTGGTGATCCAACAACTGTAAACTTATCGCCGAGGCGATAACCTGCTCCGGTAAAGGAAATAATGTTTTCCGGGACAGCAGCGTCATTAGCCCAGCGGTAGATTTTGAATGCTGAAGTTGCAGCTGATACTACAAGGTTACAAGCATAGATTGAACCATTGGCATCAGTTTCTACATCAGCAATCGATGCGCCTGACCCGCCTGAAACACCTGTCATATCG
>JAEXTR010000010.1 GCA_023406915.1 Bacteroidota bacterium | reverse complement strand
TCATGTCATCTTGTTTTTTTTCATCACGACTGAATATCCGAATCTCCTGCAGATCAGAGTGAAGAAAATGACGGAGAACAGCATTTCCAAATGATCCGGTTCCGCCTGTTATAAGAAGGATACCATTGTTAAACATGACTTTCTATAATCCTTTCGTAGGCGGTAAGAATGTCACTTGCCGCTTTTTCATTTGAGTAATTTTCAGATACATACTTCATTGCTGCACGGGAAAGCCCGATCGAATATTGCTTTTCATTAAGAAGGCGAAGTATTTTACTGGCAAGATCAGGTACGTTTCCTCTTTCAGCGAATAAAACAGTTTCACCATTCAGATTGAGATCAGGAATCCCACCAACCGGGTATGTTACAACCGGAGTGCCAATGTACATGGACTCAATAATAGTTCCTGGAATCATATCAAAATATGTAGGGAGCACGTATACCTTTGCTTTCGCTATTTCAGTAAACAGCTCTTCCTGTGAATCAACCTTTCCCATGAATTGAAAGTGGCTTTGAAGTCCTAATTTTTCAACCATGTTCAAAATTTTTGAGTAATAATCAGGGTTACCAGAATCACCAATTACTTTTATTCTGATTGCGGGAACATCTCTCATGAGCAGCCCAACCGCCTGTATGAGGTCTTCTATTCCTTTATTTTGGTTCAACCTCGCTGCAAATACTATTTCAGAGTCTTTCTCTGGAAACTGTTCTGCTGATATATTCGGCTTCCTGATCGGATAATTATGCCAATGGAAATTTGCTTCTGGATTCAGTGACTCAATCTTATGTTTCATAAAATTAGCTCTAATCCCAAAATGCTTCTCTTTTTTGAACATCCATTGCTCACGTTGAAGCCGGTTGAGGTTTTCTTTTGTGGGAAAGTATTGATAAAGTTCATCCATGAACGTAACCGGAGTCAAAAGAGATGGAATACCGAGTCCACGAAATGCCTGGGTTGCATCGAGATCACTACCATGATAGTGAATTATATCTGGTTCAATGTTATTAATTATTTTTTCAATTTTCCTTCGTAAGATGTAGTACCCGGTCATTTTTTCCCACAATGGAGGGTACGTTTTTCTAAAAAAAGGCATCTTCTGAGAGATCAAATGATATGATACGTTATCTTCAAAATAATGGAAGTCTTTTACCAGTTTATAATAAGTTGAGATAAGATGTACTCGGACATTCTTATGTACCTTTACCTCATCCAATAGGAGATCAATCCATGGAGCAAGAATGTTTGGAGAGTAACCAGAAATAAATCTTGGCTTCTTTCCTTTAATGTAATCGGGATTAAAGCTACAAAACCAAACAGCTTTCAAAGGTTTTTGGGGCGTAAATCTGCTCATTATGCCTGCCATATTCCCTTCGCTGAGCCTTGGATAATTTTCCTGTACTGTATTGACTCCAGGATGAGTGAGGGAATAGAATTAACAAGGATTAGTGCAATTACTAAGCCACTCGATCCAACCTGTTGGAGCAAGAATACAGCGAAGGGTATAAATACAATCATTTTAACTATAACAACAAGCAATCCAACTTTAAGCTTACCAACTCCCATAATGAAATGAGTAAATACAGTGCCTAAAATAGTAAAAGCTGTATATAAGGCCATCAGCGCATTCAGCATTGGGTCCATCTCAAAGTCCTTATTGATCCAAATCCTGTAAACAGGGTCGGCAACTACAGCCATAAACAAAACACCACCAATAACAATAAACGCAAGTTTCAGCAGTTTGTTAATGCTCATCTTTATCCAGTCCAACTCTTTCCTGGTATATGCCTCAGTTATTGCAGACCAATAGGGCGTAACAACTATCGAAAAAAATATTGTGGGTATTTGGTAATATTTTAACGATATATTGTAGACTGCGACTTCAGATGGGTTAAGCATTTGTATAATCAGGAGGTTTGATGAACTAAAAAGCACAAGCATCGCTACCTGTATTACAAAAAATTTTGAACCGAGTGAAAATATTTTGGAAAAATAGGTTCTATCAATATCCTTTACATTTGGTCTAAAACCAGCGTATTCTGAACTAAAATACCGAAAGTTGAAGATTACCAGAATGATAACCGGGGATAGTACCACTGCAAGCGCGGCGGTTAGCAAATTTACAGCATCAAGAAGAACTAAAATGCAGACTGCCACTAAGGATAAAAATGAAGAGATGAAGAGATATAATTCAGCTGCGGCTGGCTTCTGGTCGGCCTTTATCATAATTGTTACCACTTCAAGCACGATCTTGAGCGTGAATGAACTCAGAACAATAAGAACTAAAAGCCGTAATTCGCTATTTTCAATAAGTGTGGTATTGAGAACACTATTCCAATTAATAAAAAATATAACCGGCAGCAGAATGAGGAATAAACTCCCCAAAATGATACTGATAAAGAAATATGCGTTGCTGACCAGCTTTCCCGCTTCGCCATCATCTTCCCTTGCGCGTGCTTCAGCGTAACGATTTCGCAACCCATGCCCGAGTCCAAAGTCAAAGTAATAAACCCAGGAAACAATAGAGGTTATCGTTAGCCATATTCCGTAGTTCTCTTTATTTAGTGAGTTAAAAAGGATTGGTACATAAAGGAGATTAACAACCATCCCCCCACCCTTTATAAGAAACAGAAAGAACGTATTTGTCCTTATCTTTTTACTTCTCTGACCACCTGCAACTGACTTACCAGAAAAAAACTCCTTTAAGGTTGAAATCATAAAAGAAGTAACGCCTACTCGGTGAAATGCGAATTGTAGATCTTTTGAGCCTCATCGTAATCGTCAATGCGGCCAATATCAAGCCAGTACTCTTTTATGTCGTACTTAGTGACCCTCACGCCTAATTGAAGTAGCGAATTAATGAGCATATCCATCCCAAAATACTCGTCATGAGGGATGTATTTGAAGACCTCTGGCCTCATAAAATAAACCCCGGCAAGGATATGCATTGTAATAGTTGGCTTTTCGATCATTTTTGTAACATAATCACCTTCGGATTCTATATTACCGAATCGAAATGGAGTTAAAAACTCCTTTATACCGATAGTTAACGGGCTTTCCGATGAGCAACCAAAATCATAAAACTCTTTAAAATTTAAAAGTGTTAAAATGTCACCATTCATCACTAAAAATGGCTCGTCAAGTTCTTTTTCCAATAAGGTTAATGGTCCTACAGTTCCAAGCGGCTTACTCTCTTTGCTAATTTTGAGTGAAACTCCAAAGCGACTACCATCACCAAAAAAGTTCTCTATATACTCTGACTTATAATTTGTTGCCAGATAGATTTTATCAAATCCACACTTCTTCAATGAATTAATTTGAATTTCCAGAACTGACTTCTCACCAATTGGGAGGAGGGGCTTTGGAATGATCTCTGTAAAAGGCCTGAGTCTGGATCCCAACCCTCCAGCTAGTATTACTGCTTTCATTATACATCACCTAAGAAGAAATTAAAGGTTACACTACTACTCATTTGTTTCCGTCAAATAAAAGTCATCTAATAAATTTAGCCGGGTTACCAAAGTACAACCCCGGAGAATCGCAGTTTTTCACAACAACTGATCCACCACCGATCATAGTGTCAGCGCTTATGCTAACGGAATGAATGACTGTAGATCCGGCACCGATCATCGAATTATTTCCAATGGCCGAACCACCGCACACTATTGCACCGGGAGCGATATGAACGTAATCGCCTACACTGCAATCGTGCTCAAGTATAACGCCTGTGTTAATGATGCTAAAATCACCAACAAGAGCACCAGCATTAATAATGGAACCGTCAAATACCATTGTTCCGCTTCCGATTTGAACTGAATCATGAACAATAGCATTCGGTGAAATAATTGGTGGGAATGCATATCCGATGGAGAGGATGTTGTTAATTATTTTTCTACGTCCATTCATCGTGGATATAGCGCCAACACCCAATGCTGCATATCTGACAGCACCTCTTTTATAAAAATCGGCAAGAATTTCATCAGAACCAAGATACTCAGCTGATAAGATTGGTCCTTTATCAGTAGTATCGGTATAACCAAGTAAGGTGAAGCTACTCAACTTTTTGATTACACTAATGAGAACTTTTGCATGCCCTCCGCCACCTACAACAATTATTGGTTCCACTATTTCCTGAACCCGCTTGGCAGATTAACAATTCTGTCTTCAAACCATTCAGAATTGGGCAATTTCTCCGATGAACAATCATGGTACATTGGCAGTTTGTTCATCAGGCGCCAGATAGGTCGCGTGCTAACCTGATTGTTATTGGAATAATCAAGAAATCTGTCGCGCTCATGTTGATCATGCATAACAAGTGCATTAAGCCAATAATTTACCAATTCACCGGAGGTATCACTAAAAACACGGTAGCCATATTTTTGAAAAAATCTGGTATAGAGAACATTTGTCTCACGCTTGTTCTCGAGAATTTTATCAATATACTCCATCTGAGCCACACCAACCGCTGCATTGAGGTTTGTCATCCTGAAATTATAGGCGACCGTATCATGATTAAACTCCCACCGATGGGGTACCTTTCCGGTCGTAGTCAAATGCCTCGCCTTTTTCGCAAAGGATTCATCATCAGTCAAAATGATTCCGCCACCACCGGTGGTTACTGTCTTGTTCCCATTAAAGCTTAAAATTCCGGCGATACCGAACGTTCCTGTATGCTTCCTTTGAGTAAATGAACCAAGTGATTCTGCTGCATCCTCAATAACCGGTATTCCATACAGTTCAGCAATTTTCACAATCTCTGCAATCTTACAGGGTATGCCAAATGTATGCATTGGCACAATTGCCGATACTTTTCGATTATTCGTCTTGTTTACCCAAATTGAACCCCGTTTTACGAGATTATTCTCTAAAAACGAGGAAAGACTGACGGGACACATACCCATTGTTTCCATATCCACATCTACAAATGCTGGTACTGCACCGGAGTGACGAATAGCATTTGCTGTGGCAACAAATGTCAGTGGTTGCGTTATAACTTCATCTTCACTCTGAACACCAGCAATCATAAGAGCAATCTGAAGAGCAACCGTTCCATTTACGGTGGCAACGGCGTATTTTGCTCCTGTGAACTCTTGCATCTGCTCCTCGAATCTCTCTACATACTTCCCAACATAAGAAACAAACGTGGTAGTAATGCAGTCTGACAAATACTCTTTTTCGTTCCCAAGAAAAACGGGGGCATGAAGAGGAACAGGCACCTGATCGGGGTAGATAGATTTTACGAAAGAAACAAACTCATTAAACATTGTACACTTCAGGCTTATAAAGTGAGAGCTTATTCTGAATAAAGTTGATAGTTTCTTCCAAACCGCTTTTGAGCGTATAATGAGGTCGCCAATCTGTTGCCTGCATTATTTTGGAATTGTTGCACCATAGCCGCTCAACCTCACTCTTTGCAGGGCGAATTCTCTCATCGGATGGCAGGATTCTCGCATCAGAACCAGTGATGCTCACGATGAGATCAAAGAGGTCGCCGATACTGATTTCAGTATTCATTCCTATGTTCGTAACCTCACCAAACAGCTCATCCGATTTATAAATCTCAAAAAATCCATTACAAGTATCCTTCACAAAGGTTAGATCACGTGTAGGTGTCAAACTGCCAAGCGAAATGAGTTTCTTTCCGCTGAGCACCTGAGAGATTATTGTTGGAATTACAGCCCTCGCGGATTGTCTTGGTCCAAATGTATTGAAGGGCCTGACAATTTTAAGAGGAGTTTGGAATGAACGGTAATAACTGACTCCGAGTTGGTCAGCAGCAATCTTGGTGGCAGAGTAGGGAGATTGACCAACCAGAGGATGCCCCTCATCAATAGGAACGTATTGAGCAGACCCATACGTTTCACTTGTGGAAGTGATCAATGTCTGCTCAACACCAAGCTCTTTTACTGCCTGCAAGATATTGTAAGTGCCGGTTATGTTTGTTTCAATATATGCCTTTGGTGAGACATATGAGTATGGGATTCCAATGAGTGCAGCTAAATGGAACACAGCAGATGTTCCCTTCACAGCATTATAAACAGAATCATAGTCGCGAATATCACCGGTCACAAATTCAATTTCATTCTTGAACTTTGATTCCTCTAACCAACCCCAGGAATTTTTCGAATTATACCTGACAAATGCCTTTATCGATAGTCCTTTTTCGATAAGATATTCAGTCAAATGTGATCCAATAAATCCACCGGCACCAGTAACAAGTACTTTTTTCATAGAAGTGCATTATCCTTTGAAGATTTTATTTTCTGCATTCACCTGCTTTCCAAAGGCGTTGCGTGTATCGAGCACACATTGGGCGTGAGTAGCGATAAAAGAATAATCATATACAGAATGGTCAGTACTAAGTAAGACTAAGTCGTACTTTTGCAGGTTTTCTACTGTCAAATCCACCGACGCTTTATCATACTTATAGTGTCTGGTGGCAGGCAGTTTAGGAATAAAAGGATCATTATAATCCACTACTGCACCTTTTGCCTCAAGTATCTCAATCAACTTCAATGATGGAGATTCACGCATATCATCAATATCTTTTTTGTAAGCTGCACCAAGTATAAGCACTTTACTGCCGTTTATGGACTTCTTCTTTAAATTCAGGACAGCCGAAGCACGTTCAACAACATAGTATGGCTGATACGTATTGATTTCGCCTGCCAGCTCTATAAACTTCGTGCTAATCTCGTATTCTCTGGCTTTCCAGGTAAGGTAGAAAGGGTCGATCGGAATGCAGTGTCCACCAAGACCTGGACCTGGATAGAACGCCTGGAAACCAAATGGTTTGGTTTTTGCTGCTGCAATTACCTCCCAAACATCAATGTCCATTCGGTCAAAAACCATTTTCAACTCATTCACTAAAGCAATATTAACTGAACGGTAAATGTTCTCGAGCAATTTGGTAGCTTCTGCAACTCTGGGTGAGGATACCGGAACTGTCTGAACAATGACTTGATCGTACAGAGTCTTAGCAATTTCTGAGCACAAAGGTGTTACCCCCCCAACGACCTTTGGAATTGTCGCGGTATTATAATGCGGGTTGTTAGGATCCTCACGTTCAGGAGAAAACGCTAAATAGTAGTCTTTGCCAACCTCGAATTTTTCTCCGGGACAACTTTCGGGACTATCAAAGAGTGGCTTCATCACTTCTTCGGTCGTTCCAGGGTAGGTTGAGCTTTCGAGTACAACAATCTGACCCTTGCGAAGGAACTTTGATACTACTTTTGATGAATTGATGATATATGTCATATCTGGCTCGCGATGCTCGTTCAATGGAGTGGGAACGGCAATAATAATCGCATCTACTTCAGGAAGACGACTAAAATCAGATGTTGCGACGAACTTTCCGTTTTCTACAACCGGTGATATTTTAGCGGATTCGATGTGCTTAATATAGCTTTTCCCTGAAGAAAGCACTGGTATTTTTGATTCATCAATATCAAATCCTATTACATTAAACCCCTTGTGTGCGAACTCAAGTGCTAATGGTAAACCGACATAACCTAATCCGATGATGCCGATAACTGATGTTTTATTTTTGATCTTGTCAATCATAGTGTTTCTCTCTTTGATGTTTGAGATACGGTAAACATTATTAAAAGTAAATTATTAGTAATTGTGGAAGTAACTTAACAAAACTTCTGTTAAGATTCGTTCCGATATTCTCGATATCAGTTGAACTTTTGTAACGGTATTAATCAGCAACACCTATGTAACGGTCCAACCAGCCACCGACTTCTATCCAAAAAATGTAAAATTCATCACCAGAATAAAAATAACGCAGCTACGCCACCTCAGTCACATGCTGAGTATATTTAAATACAATCTTAAATTTACCAATTTAAACCTTGGCTAACAAGATTATGCAATGTGTAAGTGATTGTAAACACAAGAGTTATTTGACTGCCCGAGGAGTAATTTACTGAATTGATTTCCAAACTATGCTGCTCCGATGATTATCAACATAGATCCCGTTCCATAAGAACTAAAAGTTACTATATCCCATCATCTCCCCCTTTAATGGAGCCATGGGCACATGTATACCATGGAAGGATTGTAGACTTTCCTTCAGGTTTATGTAATTTAAAAAACAATCCTGGGGGGGGTGGAAAGCTCGATAAAATGATATGGTCTTACCGGAATAGATATAAGTAACTACGGAAATGGTCTTTCGCATAAGAAACCAAAGACTGCCAAATAGGAATTCTGAATCAGATCCACCAGCAATCCTTGAAGCACACTCTTTTTTTTGATTTTTCTTCACAAATGTAATCAAGACTGCGTTTTAGAGCAAGATTATTTTCTTCCAAGGCATTCCACTTAATGATTTCCTAATATTCCTGGTGGGCCTAATCACATGATGAGAATGTCACTTAAAAAGATTTCAATCATTCGAGTCTTGCAACACTTCAATCATTCTTCCTATGTTTACGTAACTGAAAATACAAATTGAGATTCATGAACTGGTTCGCCTTTTATACAAAACCCCGCTGCGAGTTCAAAGCTGCGGCGTACCTAAAAGATATTGAAATTGAGCATTACCTGCCTGTGGTGGAACGGGAGTCACAATGGAGTGACAGAAAAAAAAGGGTCATTGAACCTGTCATAAGAAGCTATGTTTTTGCCAAGGTATCGGAAAAAGACCGTCTGCTGGTGATGGAAAACCAGTACATTATCAGAACTCTTTTTTTTGCCGGGAAGCCTGCAATCATTCCTGACTGGCAGATTGAAAATCTACGCTCGTTCCTAGAAAAAACACAGGAAGTATGGGTCCATAATGGGATTCTCAAGGGGGCAAAGGTGAAAGTCATTTCTGGTCCATTTGAGGGGGTTGTTGGCGAAATAGCTCACTCTCCTGATGGTGATACGATTTTTGTCACGCTGGAATTTATGAACCGCACCATTGTTGCAAAGCTCCCCCGTGAAAGTGTTGTTGCACAGACCAGTTTTTAGGGGGGCTCATTAAAATCTGGCATGTGCACTAGTCCCATAGCTTTGTTTGATTCCCGCAATACAGGATTCTATTCCCTCAGAAGCCTTATTTTTGCTATATTGCAGGCTTAGATATCATTTTCAACACTCAGTCATCCAAATTGAAGATTCCTTATGATAAAAAACGCCATTTTCGCCTTACTTATGATCTCATTATCGACGCTTCTTTTCCCTCAGAAAAAAACCACCATCGCACCGCCGGATTGGAGCAAAAACCTCTCAATTTATGAGGTCAATGTTCGTCAATTCACCCCTTCAGGTACCTTCAGAGAATTTGCCGAGCACCTCCCCCGATTGAAGGAAATGGGAGTTGGTATCTTATGGTTGATGCCTATCCATCCTATTGGGGAAGTGAACCGGAAAGGATCACTTGGAAGCTATTATTCTGTAAAAGATTACCTTGCCGTGAATCCTGAGATGGGTACAAAACAGGACTTCCGTGAACTGGTAAAAAAGGCGCACGAACTCGGGATGTACATCATCATCGACTGGGTGGCAAATCATACCGCCTGGGATAACCCGCTCACAAAAACCAATCCGGATTTCTATACGAAAGACAGCAAAGGCAACTTCGCTCCTCCTGTAGCCGACTGGTCAGATGTGATTGATCTTAATTTTGCAAACCCGGCGCTTCACGAATATATGATCAAAGCCCTTGAATTCTGGGTAGAAGAATTTAATATCGATGGTTACAGGTGCGATGTTGCTGGTATGGTGCCTATGGAGTTCTGGAATGCCGCAAGGAAACGACTCGATAAGATTAAACCGGTGTTCATGCTCGCTGAGGATGAGTCATTTACGATGCATGAATCTGCCTTTGACATGACTTATGCCTGGGATATCCACCATATTTTTAATGATATCGCCAAAGGGAAGAAATCCACAAAAGAGATCGTGAATCAGATCCAAAAGGAACAAAAGCTCTTCCACACAAACGCATACAGAATGCTGTTCACCTCAAATCATGATGAGAACAGCTGGAATGGAACTGAATTTGAAAGAATGGGTGATGGATTCTTCACTTTCGCGGTTCTTACCTACACACTGCCCGGAATGCCACTGATTTACTCAGGACAGGAAGCAGGACTAAACCGACAACTCCCGTTTTTTGAAAAAGATACGATTCAGTGGAATAATCATCCTGCAAAAGAATGGTATACAAAACTAAATCGACTCAAAAAAGAGAATCGCGCCCTTTGGAACGGCAAACTGGGGGGAAAGCTTACTTTTATCCAGTCAAATAAGAATCAAGTACTTGCCTATACACGAATTGCGGGAACAGATAAAGTGCTTACTATTGCCAATCTCAGTGCAGTACAGCAGAAGGTAACACTGAAAGGCACGATTATGGCGGGCAAATATATTGACTTATTCACGGGTGAGGAATTCCGTGCAAGCAATGCAGTAACGCTCGACCTCAAGCCGTGGCAATATCTCGTTTTGGTCAAGCAGTAGGCATTACGCATCGTATGTCTGATTTCGAAGCAGTTATTGGGTTGGAAGTCCACGCTCAACTTTCCACAAGAACAAAAATTTTTTGTAGTTGCAGCACACTCTTTCATTCCGAGCCTAATACCAATATATGCCCTGTGTGTACGGGCTTACCTGGCAGTCTTCCAGTTCTCTATGAACAGGCTCTGCGCTTTGCTGTAGCAATGGGGCTGGCACTCAACTGCAGAATAAACTCACCATCATATTTTGCAAGAAAGCACTATTTTTACCCTGACCTTCCGAAAGGATACCAGATTTCTCAGTATGATGTACCTGTTTGCTCCAATGGTCACCTCGTGGTCAATACTTCAGAGGGAAGTTGCACAGTAAGGATCAATCGGATTCATCTGGAGGAGGATGCCGGAAAGTCTATCCATGATCGTGGTGATGCAACCCGTATTGATATGAACCGCTGCGGCACCCCTTTAATCGAGATTGTAAGCGAACCTGATATTTCATCACCTGCTGGGGCAGTTGCCTATATGCAGCAGATAAGACAAATAGTCCGGTACCTGGGCATCTGCGACGGCAACATGGAAGAGGGGTCGCTACGATGTGATGCCAATGTCTCAATCAGAAGAAAAGGTGACACTAAACTCGGGACTAAAACTGAGCTTAAAAACATGAATAGTTTCCGTCATATTGAGAAAGCAATTCATTTTGAAATAGAACGACAGACAGATATTCTGAATGCGGGCGGAACAATAATTCAGGAGACTCTTCTCTGGGATGAAACTGCAGAAATTGCCCGCTCCATGCGTTCAAAAGAAGAGTCCCACGATTATCGGTACTTCCCTG
Organism: Bacteroidota bacterium; assembly: GCA_023406915.1. Lineage (GTDB taxonomy): Bacteria > Bacteroidota > Ignavibacteria > Ignavibacteriales > Ignavibacteriaceae > JAEXTR01. The sequence goes on along the minus strand of JAEXTR010000010.1, from coordinate 1,797 downwards.
AGCCTGATCTGCCATCGGTAGTTGTCACCGATCAGCTGCTCAAGAAAGTTCACGATACCCTTCCTGAACTGCCAGCAGCAAAGAAAGAACGGTTTATCTCAGCATGCGGACTAACTGAGTATGAAGCAGATATTCTTACACAGGAGCGTCGTTTAGCCGAGTATTTTGAACTAGCTCAAGCTTTCTGCAATGATCCCAAAACAGTCAGTAACTTTATTCTGGGTGAAGTACTCAAAACCCTCAATGAGCAAAAGATAAGCATCGAAGAGTATCCCGTTCCGGCGGAACATCTGGGCTACATCATCAGTCTGATTAGGTTGGGTACCCTTTCGCCAACTCTGGCAAAAAGTGTACTCCAGTTTTGCTATGAGGAGCAGAAACACCCGGTTCAGATAATAGAGGAAAGAAATCTCCGACTGATCAATGATGACTCTGAAATTGAAAGATTAGTTGCAGAAGCTATTCAAAACCATCCTGATGAAGCTCAACAGCTAAGGGAAGGTAAAGAAAAAGTACTCGGATTCTTCACCGGAAGAATAATGCGTGCAGGCGGAGGGAAACTGAATGCGAAACGCGTGCAGGAAATAATTTTAGATACTATACATAATAACAGAAACTCATAAGGAGTAATACCCCTTGACCTTTAAGAAAAGATTATTGCGATTCATTGGAATTGTTGATCCTGAGGATGAAAAGAAGAAACCTCAAACCATCAAAGAAAAGATTATCGAGTTCTTCAAGCAATTCGGCTATGCCGCCATTGCCGCTTTATTTATCATCACTTTTATTATTCAGAATACCCGCATACCAACAGGGTCTATGGAAGGCACCATCCTGGTAGGGGATTTCGTCATAGTCAATAAATTCATCTATGGCGCATCCTCACCCCGTTACATACCGTTTACCGAGGTTGCACTCCCCTTCTTTACCTTACCGTCTGTTAAAGAACCTGAACGCGGTGACATAGTGGTTTTTGAATACACAGGTGACCGTGATCTGATCAAACCTACAGAATTAAATCTGAACTACGTTAAGCGATTGATTGGTATGCCAGGTGATACGATTGAAATCCGGAACCGTATCATTTACGTGAACGGAAAAGAAAACCACATACCCCCGTATGTGCAGTATGCCGCTCGTCAATCAACACCCAAGGGGATTGTGAACCCTGATATTTTCCCCCCCGGAAAACCGTGGAACGAGGATAACTATGGACCACTCTGGGTTCCTAAAGAAGGTTCATCCGTACAGCTCAGTTTGGAAAATATTAACGAATGGCGAACTACGATTAATCGTGAGTTCGGCGAAGATGTTGTGACCGTGAGAAATGGCAAAATCCTCATTCAGGATAAAGAAGTCACTTCTTACACTTTCAAAAAAGATCACTACTTCATGATGGGGGATAACAGAAATAACAGTCTGGATAGCCGATTCTGGGGTTATGTACCGCGCGACCTCGTAGTTGGTCAGGCATTTCTCGTGCTCTTCTCATGGGATCGTGAGATTCCATTCTCCAAAATCTTCAAGCTTATTGCTTCAATCAGAACTGACCGAATCCTGAGGCTGATCGACTAACGAGCATCCTTTCCAAATAATAGCCGATGACGCATTGTGTTTGTCCAGAATAATCCAAGGGCAAACACAATGCTGACTGGTAAAATAATCAACCATAAAAGCCAGGGGATAAATTCTATCTCATAGAAAATCTTTATAGCTGTATAGATGATATTCTCAAATGAAAATATGGTCACAAACAGATAGAGCAACACAATTCCACCCGCATAATACCAATGGAAG